>JBALWS010000184.1:0-6335 GCA_036960405.1 Halopseudomonas sp.
GTGTTAGGTGATAAAAAAGGAAGTCAGTCCAAGCTGTTTGATAACTTCTCGTTAGGACTTGTAACAAACCGCGATGCCTGGTGCTATAACGCCTCAAAAGACAAGCTTTCATCCAATGTCGAGCAAATGGTCAAGTTCTACAACCGGGAACTTAAGCGTTTTAATGCTAGCTATAGCAACCTCTCCACAAAAGAGCGCACGATAAAGGTTGGTGGTTTTATCGATACCAATCCAACTCAAATCAGCTGGAGCCGGGCGTTAAAGCACGATGTGGCTAAAAATAAGCCACTAATTTACGACAAAGAGAGTTGCATCCAGAGCCTCTACCGGCCATTTTCAAAACAGAACCTCTATTTCAACCGTCGCTTGAACGAAGTTGTTTCACAAATGCCCCGAATTTTCCCGACGCTGAAGCATAAGAATTTAGTCATTATGGTTAAACAGCGGTGGAAAGGTAACGGTCAGTTGGCGTTGCTGATGGACGTAATGCCTGAACTGCAAATAGATGGTGGTGCCCAATGCTTCCCCCTCTACCTCTACGAAAAAGCCACCGACGACCAGATCGATTTTGGCGATAGCGGCAACCTGTTTGCCAACAAGCCTGCCGCCAATACTCAAACAGAAGGCGGCTACACCCGCAAAGACGGTATCAGCGATGCCGGTCTGACCCACTTCGGGGCGGTCTACCCCAGCGAGACTATTAGTAAAGAGGATCTGTTCTACTACATCTACGGTCTGCTTCACTCGCCCGAATACCGCGAACGCTACGCCGACAACCTCAGCAAAGAGCTACCCCGCATCCCGGCGGTGAAGGCCGTCAGCGACTTCTGGGACTACTCTCAGGCCGGTCGTGACCTGGCCGAGCTGCATATCAACTATGAGACCGTCACACCCTACAAAGCCAAGCTGGATAGCGGCAACAAGGCGATCAAACAACTGACCGAGGACGACTACCGCGTCGTTAAAATGAAGTTCGCCAAACACAAGGTGGACGGTAAGAGCGTCAACGAAAAAACCACCGTCATCTACAACCCCACAATCACCGTCCGCGACATACCGCTGTCAGCTTACGACTACGTCGTTAACGGTAAACCCGCCATCGAATGGGTGATGGAACGCCAAGCAGTCACCACCGACAAGAAAAGTGGCATCACCAACGACGCCAACAACTGGGCCATCGAGACGATGGGGAACGCAAAATACCCGCTGGAGCTACTGCTGCGGGTAATAACCGTCAGCCTAGAAACGATGAAGATCGTCAACAGCCTGCCGAAACTGGATATTGATTAAATCAAGGATAATACGATGGAAGTATGGGGCATACATATGGCTGAGAAGGTGGGGGCTTCACCCATCGATAACAACTATGTCGCTATCGGCTGGCATCAACTGGGCGACTTGAGCCAATATGCTGATTCGCGTAAAAAGTTTAAGGGCGCATTGATAAAAACCTTACCCGATATAAAGAAGGGCGCTATCCCACAAAACGCGGGGGTGCTGTATCGCTTTGTCAGCGAAATCAAGACAGGCGATATTGTTATTTATCCATCCAAAGATAGAACCGTTAATGTCGGGCGTGTATCAGGCGATTACAGTTATGTAGCCGAAGACCCGCATAACTACCCTAACCAACGGGCTATTGAATGGCTTGGCCACTTCCCACGCAGTGACTTTAGCCAGTCCGCATTAAATGAGATCGGCTCAGCACTCACGCTGTTCACAGTAAAACGGCACTGCAATGAGTTTTTAAGCAAAGTTGGAGTATCCACGGCAAGCAGTGAGCACTCTGATAGCGATGCCGACGTTGTTGATGATGACAGCATCACAGAGAACATCTCCCACCAAGCCGAACAGACCACCGAAGATTTCATCATCAAACAGCTACATGCCAAATTAGATGGCTATGAATTCGAGCATTTTGTTGCACATATTCTTGAGTGCATGGGGTACAAGGCTCGCGTGTCATCGAAATCTGGCGATGGTGGCGTGGATGTTATTGCGCACAAGGATGAGCTTGGGTTTGAACCACCGATCATCAAAGTGCAGTGTAAGAAATCCATAACCTCCAACGGTGAACCTGAAGTCAATCAGCTGTTAGGGGCGTTAGGTGATGGTGAGTACGGCTTGTTTGTAAATCTGGGGTCATATTCACGCCCCGCCAGATTGCTGGAACGTAACAAATCAAAACTGAGACTCATTGATGGTGATGAGTTGGTTGGCCTGATACTGGAAAACTATGGCAAACTATCCCCGAAATACAGAGCGATACTGCCGCTGAAACAGATCTATGTGGCGGATCTAGTATAAAAATAAAAGGTATCCGGAATCTATTGTGTTCCCCCTTTTTAGGGTTCTGTGCCAGCACTTCTGTAAACCGGAACCTAGTGTGTCTGTGTACGACAGGGGGTGGTCCCAAAGCAGCCTGTTAGGACTTGCTGATGTACAGTCTAAGAGCTACCGGCCTGGTCAAAACTGGACGCTGGAAGCCAGTTTATTTTCAGAGCTGAGTGACAAATTCACTAAACGGGATGACGTTATAAAGCCATATGCCCATCACAAACAAGCAAGCCAGAGTGAAGGACAGCGGCACTTTATCTCTCCAAAACCCAAAGCTTTTCTGCTCATCTATCCATTCAATTTGATGCTGCCAAAAGAACTTATAGTGTGCGTACCAATCACTGAGCACCAATTGATTGGGCATGGCTTGTGAGTTATATTTTTTTTGTAGTTCCTCAAGTTCCTGTAACTCCTGAGAGAAGTCATCAGCGTTTTTGTTTTGCACCTTATGATAGAGAACCTTTAACTGGTTAAAGGTATCGGTTAGCTCAACACCTGCCTTTGAGAACTTATCCTTATCACTACTGTGTTGTGAGATATATAAGCCAATCACACCCAAAATCAGCACAAAAGCTGAAATGTCTTGGGTTGAAAGGTCAGGCTTCACGAGCGCAAACACTCCGACCGATATTGATAGAAGACCAATCAATCCCGGAAGTTTCTCTATCATGTCATAGCTGGCAAAGTGCTTCTTCGCACCAAACCCGGCATTATATCCAGCATCAGCGATAAGCTTTAGAAAACTTTCCTTGTTCATCTTCTCTCCTCACCGGATAGGCACATCAATGCTATCCATTGCGACAACGAGACCATCCTTAATTGCATAACATTCAACCAAGTGCCCACCTTTAAAGGTAGTCCTCTCACTTCGTTTCTGATGTCCAGTGTCTTTCCATATCTGACCGCGAATCTCATCTCGTTGCTCTGCGATAGAGCCTTGGTTCAAGACCTTCCACTCAATTTTAAAAGGGGGGGGGACATCAATGCTACTCACAGAGAATTCAAGCTTTTTATTGGCAAGCAGGGGGAGTTTGTTTGCCAGCATTTGGATTAACCAGCGGGTCTGATATCCTTTTTGTTCAATACGACAATCAATAGCCATATTGTATCTGATCTCTACTGAGTACCTGTCTTCGATGAACTCCTCAGTGTCCCTCCAGGCCAGAGCTTCTGTTGCCACTGCAACAGCCGTAGAAGCAGGGAAGTTCCTGCCAAATATTTGTTTCCACTTCTTGTTAGCCGATGCCTGACCTTCCGCTTCTATAGCTTTTAGGCAAAGATTGTAGGCCTTCTTAGCTTTGCGTTGAAACTTTGACTTGACGTAAACAGGCTGCCTGCTGCCGGGTGCCTTAAAGTAACCCTGATCCTCCTGGTTAGCCAAAAACTCAAAGAAGTCACGACAGAGCTGGTTGTAGTATTTATACCCTTTACAGTTGTATGCATCTGTCGATTTGAAGAAATTATAAACCAGAGTATCGATGAGTAACCCTCCCATGTTGACCCCCTGCCGGTTCTTCCAAGCTCTTACCATCTTACAAAGACGGCGGCTATTTTGGGTCGTCTTGTTTGCCTCGGAGATAGCTTTGATCTCAGCTCTAGGATTGGTGTCCTTCCACTTGCCGCCATTTTTAGTATCAGGATATTTGTAACTATCATCGGTCTGCCTAAAGCCAGGAACTACTTCAACCTCCTGATTGCCAAACGAGATAACAACAACCTGCCCATCTCCACGCATCTTGGTGTTAGGGTAGCTTTCCTTGATAGCGGCTTTGATTTCCTGAAGAAGAGCGGATTGCTTACCAGCCCCCACTTCCTTGAATCTATCCCACTGAGAAGTAGGCATCTCATAGATCATATCCAGATCAGAAATACCCTTGATGGCAGTGAAGCGACCATATGACCCTACTTGCAAGCTGTTATCGGTCTTGGATTCTGTGCCGCGATACTTCCTGTTTAACGCCCGTGTGATTCTTCCGTAACGATCACTTATTTGATCTCCATTAGTAACCTTGAGTTTCTCTACGAAAGTCTTAAAGTCATCCGCGACAGTCATGCTTGGTCAGTCCCTTAGCCAGTTGAGTTATCAGTAAGATGTTGGGGCGGAGGTTGTTATTTCAAGCGACCTTTACGTAAACCCAGACCTTATCCAAGGTCTTTCCTGATTACCCATAATGCTCAGCTAAAAGTCATCATACAGCCACCTCTGCATTCTGATCTGTTGTGTAGGAGCTGAGTCCCCTCGGCGATCGTTAACTCCCTGGAGCACCCATACTGTCAGGGGTAGTAATCTCTCATAGAGCGTCGTCTTGTTCGATAAAAATTATCTTTGAAGCTAAAAGATCGCCCAGAGGACTGGGACTCCTACATGCACAGAGCTGACCCGAATTTTTCTACGTATGAAGCGTTTTACATGCGCCAGCACTCCAAGATCATGAGAGTGCTGCATTTCTCTCCCGTACAAATGCTAATAATCCCTTAGCGTACGTTTCCGTTCCGTTGGACTTCAAACTCCTTAAAGATGTGGGCCCAAGCGAGACTGTAAAAGTGGCCTTTGCGTTGGGGGCAAAAGCCTTGGACAAGATGCTGACTGAGGCTGTGGAAGAATAAGGCTGGTTCGCAATACAGGCCTGACTCATGTGTCTACAATGTTGACACAACCCGGCCTTGTGGTATTGTAGATACACAGTAGATACGTCGAGGTCGTTGTTATGGAAACGCAAATCAAACGCTGGGGTAATAGCGCAGCAATTCGCATCCCCGCCAACATCCTGTCAGATACCCATCTGGCGGTTAACAGTCCAATCAACATCGAGGTCAAAGGCAACCGGATCGTTATTGAGCCGGTCGCAAAGGCTGCTAAGCGCCTCAATTTGCCGTTCACTGAGCAAGCTTTGCTCAACGGACTAGATGCCCATACGGCACACGCTGACGAAATCGCAGCACCACTTGCAGCGGAGTTGGGCGAGTAATGGCTAAGCAATATATCCCAGAACGCAACGAAATCATCTGGTTGGACTTTGAACCCACTAAGGGCAAAGAGATCGGTAAGTATCGCCCCGCCCTGGTGTTGTCTTCCAAGGCTTACAACAAGCAGACCGGCTTAGTGATCTGCTGTCCAATCAGCACCAGTATTCGCGGCGGTGCTACCGAAGTGCCTGTCAATAATCTCGATCAACCGTCAGTGGTTGCGGCCAGCTTGATTCAAACGCTGTCATGGAAGGATCGACAGGCTAAGTTAATCACTCGCGCCGAGAAAGGCGTACTTGATCAGGTGCTGGTACGGATCATTCCGCTGATCGGCGCTGATGAGGTACTAGAGCAGTTTATCGAGTAAGTGGCGACGGTCAAGAAACTGATCAGTTGTGGTCAGATGCTGGTCGCCCTCGGTCAACCTAGCTGGTCAGGCTGTTCAATCAACTGGTCAGCTAAGCGCACTTTCCGGACCGTTAACTATTTCTAATTAAAGGAATACAGCCAATCCGGTTTGGTTAGAGTCGGAACCTATAGCGGTCATCATGAAGACTTCCGCTTTCGACGGGTGTATCTACTAACCGGACATGAGGATAGATCGTGCTAGCGCGGTATTAACGGGATGCCATAGTCACTTGTTAAATGCTGGCGATTGCATAGCTCACCACCACCACAAGACCACCTAGGGAAATAATTGCGAAATTTAGAACTACTACAGGGCCGCCCCACTTCAACAAGCCCCCAAGATTTTCAGCTATAGACTCATAGCCAGGTGCGATTGTCTTTGGGGACCAAACCCCGACCTTATATCGGAGAAAGTTGACCATATACCTCAGCATGAAGAGGCTGAATGCAAGGCCGATAAGAGATGCGATTAGCTCCATGGTTCGTCTCAAGATGCCATTTAACGCCGCGTTAACAGGCCGGAAAACTGCGTAACAGTTTGGAGGTCCGAGCCAGCTCGCTGGCGGTCGTTGAACGCCTTGTGTACGCCCGGCATGGGCATGAACTTATGGGGTGAAAGTCCC
>JBALWS010000185.1:0-6236 GCA_036960405.1 Halopseudomonas sp.
GTTTCCAGCTTCTCTTCGATCGACTCTTTCTTCAGATCGGCAGCTTCAAAGCGGGCTTCGTGTACCACCCATTCGTATTCCACCGAATTACGGGCGTTACGCTTAACCCCAACACAGAGCTCCTGCACCTTATCCAACTCATCGATGCGTGCCGACACCTCTTTGGTCTTGGCCTCCATCGCCCGGTACTCTTCGAGCGACTTGCGGAAATCACCGACCTGCACCAGCTTCTGGTCCAACACGTACTCACGCACAAAACGGGTCGGACTGTTGATCGGGGTAAATTTGATCGCGTTACGGAAGTTTTTGAGGAATTTGTCTTCATCGATAGGCATATTACCGTTGTGGCTCAGCAGCGCCATCATCTCTTTCAGGAAACGACTGGTACGCTTCTCCAGCACCATCTCCGGGCAGCGCTGACGCAACGCATCACGCACCACCGCCCACGCCAACGGAATCCGCCCGCCGCTGGTCTGAGAAGTAAAATCATCCAGCGTGACCGAGGTATTGGGCAGAATAAAACGCCCCTCTATCTCTTCATCCGGCGATGCCAGCGATGCGCTAATCGATAGACCGACGGTATCGACCTGGCCCGACTCTTCATCCTTAAACTCCAGCGCCAGATAGGTGATGGTATCTTCGCGAGCGTTATTACCTTTGCCCGCACCGTCATCTAAAAAACCCAAACAGTAGGTACGCAGGCTTCGCTCGGATTTCTGCCCGGCGCTGGCGTTAAAGCTCAGAAAACGCTTATTACCACCGACCAAGACAGTCTGGATCGCATCCAGCAGCGACGACTTGCCCGAGCCATTGGGGCCAACGATCGCCACGTTGCCACGAATCGGGATCTCTACCGCACCGAGTACGTACCAATTCACCAGTACGATCTTATTTAACAGCTTCATTGTACGGTCTCCGCATCGGCGTCGCTGGTTTCTGCAGCCGGCGCCTCTGCAGCCGGCCCCTCGCTGTCCTGAGCAGCTAACTGCTCCTCTTCCAACGCCTCTAACTCGCTTTCGTCAACGTCATCGGCTAAGCCTTCCAACTGTCGCACCCAATCCTCAACCACCACCTGGCGGATCGACGGGTTGATCATCAACGGAATATTCTTGGGATCGGTTTCGGCAGGCTTACCTTTCTCGATCACCCCGTGGCGACTGAACAGCCCCAATATCTCCTTGAAGCGGGTCTCGTTGGGAATATCCTTGCTGGTCAGGCTTTCGTACAACTGCAACAGATCGTCGGAGGCGATAAAAGCCTTGCCGCCTTCAACGTCAAAGTTTTCCAGCTTCTGCTCGTACTGTTGACGCAAGCACAACAAAAATAGCGACTCATCCAACCTCAGCCGCAAATAGCGCTCCTCCCCCTTGGGGATCAAACCGATGTAAGACTCGTCCGGCTGATAGGTCAGTGACCAGCCGATGGCAGCAAACAAATTGTCAAAATAGCCGATGTGGTTGGCGATCAAAAAATAGTGGGGCCGATGCGACGGTTTATCCGCATACAGAAACTGGCTCACCAGCAGCTTGTTGGCGGCGGTAACAAAGTCCTCGGCATCGACCTGTTCTACACGGCTGAGAATTTTTTTAAGATCACCTAGCATGTGGTTTTTCCTTCGGATTCAGCAACGGCTGTTTTCTGGTCATTCGGCTTTGTATCACGGTGCAGGCTAAAGCCTCTGCATTCGACCATATCCGCCACCGCGGTATAGCCTTGATCGAACTCAACCCGGTATTTGCCGTACAGGTTCTGGCCCTTTTTACCGAGCGACGCCATATGGCGGACGTAACTGAAAGCGATATAGTCTTCGATCGAATCGATGCTGAACTGCTCGGCGCGTAGGCTGTGAGCGGTTCCTAGCTGGCGCTCGATATAGCTCTCTAGCTTGCCGCCGGTGATCTGGCGGCGCTCTTTATACTCTTTAAAGCGATGCCGCAGCTCCAATACTTCTGGGTCGATCACCCGCTGCTGGATAATTTTCAACGTCGGTGGCGTACGGCGACGCGGTGCGCTGCGAACGCTTCGCGGAGACAGTAGTGCATAACTCTCGAGCGTATTGGCCAGCGGAATAGCCACTTCGTCTTGCTCGGACAATTTAGCGATCAACCGCGACAGCCGCGAGCTCATTCCCGGCGTGGTCTTGTCCATATAGCGAACGGTATCGGAAACACGTTTTTCCAGCCGGAAGCGGAAATCGTCGATCGCGGCCAAGCGCTCGTCGACCGATTCAAAGATACGGATAATACGCGAGATGTGCTGATCGACCTTGGCTTCAGCCGCGGCGTTGGTCAGTTCCAACACCTCTTGATAATGATCGATCAGTTGATTGCGCTTCACCTCGTCGAACTGCAACTCTTTCAGCATCGACAACAACTGGCGGCGAAAGCGGAACGGGTTGTTGTGAGTCTTGAGGGTTTTGTAATCCGAGACCAGGATCGCCTCAACGAAATGGTCGAAAAAGCCGCGGACAATCTCCTGCGGGTTGTTCGAGGCTGCAAAGGTCTGTCGCAATTCACGCAACCCCAGCAGCATATCGGTCAGGTGGGCACTAAAGTCCGACGCACTGCGTGCCGCTTCCTGCAGCGTCAAGCCGCGCCCGGTCGGGTCAGCGATCGCCGCTTCGACCGAGCTGAGCACATTCAATACCGCACCGCCGTAGCTCTTCTTCTGGAACGTCGCCACGTCGATTAAGGTCCGCAACACATGGCTGACCGACGGTGCCATCAGTACAAAGGTGCGGTACAGCTGCTGCTCTTCGTCAATCCAGCCGGTCTTAACCAGCCGGCGGTAGATACGATTGGTGTAATCGGCGCTGGTTTTAGGGATCTGCAACGGCTGCAGCTCTTGTTTAGCGCCACCGTCATCGGCCGACTCTTCATCGGGTTCCAGCGCCCAGCTGCGGATACCGTGCTTGATCACAGCCTCCTCAATGGTCGAGCGCACCAGATCCTTAGGAATAAAGGGGTCGATCAAGTCTTCGTCGAAGAACAGATCAGCCAACTCGATCAGCACCGTCTGATAGATCTGACGATTCTGACCCGACAGCGGCTGAAACAGCTCATCAGGCAGCTTGTTGAACAGCATGGATCATCCTAATTAAATTCGAAAAGCAAAGGCCTCAAAGACCGCACCAAAGGACCGGATTCTACCCCACTCTGAGCGATGCGTTAAGCATCTAGTCGAGGGTTGGGTAATTAAGTCAGCGGTTACAAATACGCCTACGTGATTTTGTAAAGCTAAAGTTATTTACGAAAACTTAGCGAGCACCACACAAATATAAGACCTTACGTATATACCTGAAATCACTAGCCATTTGTCGTATACCGGTTGATTTTCAACCAAAAATCAATATAGTCGCCAAAATCATTTTTTACTTGCCAGGGATATGGCCCTCCTGCCTCTACGGATGCTGAGCACTTCATACCCCTGCATGATCAATTCAGCCGCTCTGCCGTTATCCTGTCGCACTCCCGAATCAGTGCCCGAGGTAAACAGCTAAAAGAAAAGGAAAATTCATGCATTCAAAGCCAAAACTTCGTCATATTTTCTCTAGCCTGGCGCTCTCAGGAGCCTTGCTATCAACCCCAGCCTGGGCCAACACCGAACCGCTGGTTACTATCGACCAACCCGGCTTAACCTTCTCTTGGAAACAGGTCTCCACTTTTGATGACTTTGTTATGGCCATCAACGAAGACGGTAGCCTATGGGGCTGGGGTAAAAACAAAGACGGCCAACTCGGCATCGGCTCACTCGAATACCGCAACACTCCCACCCAGATCGGAACTGACAGCAACTGGATTTACGTTGATGCGGCAGATGACTGGACCCTGGCCATTAAGGCCGATGGCACACTATGGGGCTGGGGCGACTCTGAATACCTAGGTTCTGGTGACGGAACCAGCATTGAAATCACAACCCCTATACAGATCAGCAGCGATACTGGCTGGGTAGCTGTATCAGGCGCCTGGGATCACTCGCTAGCACTCAAAGCTGATGGCACGCTATGGGGCTGGGGCGACAACGATGACGGCCAACTGGGTGACGGAACAACAAGCCGTGACACCTATCCCATGACCCAAATAGGGGCTGATAGCGACTGGAAAACTATTTTTGCCGGTGACATGTACAGCCTAGCGATTAAAGCAGATGGAACCCTCTGGGCCTGGGGTGACAACTACCGTGGCCAAATAGGCAACGGCACCAGCGGTGTCGAGGCCGAAAACAATGGCGGTGATAGTGACGATGCCGACCAACTAACCCCAGTTCAAATCGGATTAGATACCAACTGGATCGCGATAACGGGAGGGTATGGCCATACACTAGGACTTAAAGCCGATGGATCACTATGGTCATGGGGAAAAAACCGTAACGGCGAATTAGGCGATGGCGGTACCGAAGACAGAAGCATTCCTACTCGCGTAGGTTTTGACAGTAACTGGAGCCAGATCAGTGCTGACTGGCACCAAAGCAGCGCCATTAAAGACGATGGCAGCATCTGGAGCTGGGGGCAAAATACCTACGGAGCGCTAGGCGACGGAACCGTCGACGATCAACACCTGCCGTCTCGCATTGCAGACAACCAGAGCTGGGCTAAAGTGGTAGGTGGCGACAATATGACACTTGCGATTGACGCTGACGGAGGACTCTGGAGCTGGGGAGACAACAGTAATGGCCAACTGGGAAATGGCGAATTCGGTGACCGAGTGAGCCAACCCTCTAACATCCTCGCCGATCAACAATGGCTAGCTTTTGGTGCTAAATACAACCAATCCTCGGGGATCGCTACCGATGGATCACTTTGGCAGTGGAGTAATACAAGTAATTCCGGTAGCTGGGGCGAGCAAGTTTGGCAATCACAATTAACGTTGGCGCAAGTCGGACAAGATAACGACTGGAGCCACTTGTTCGTGGGAGACTATTTTAGTCTGGCCACTAAAACAGATGGCTCATTGTGGGCATGGCGAGATAATCTCGCACCGGCTCTACTCAGTGCCGAGCAATGGTCAGTCCCGTCATCCGACGCGGTAATTAAAACCGACGGTACGTTATGGCAAGTGCAGCAGAGCAACCCTGGTTACTCGCTGTCACAAACCGGCACCGATACCGATTGGACCACCGTCCATAAGTTCGGTTGGTCGGCGTACCTAGCCATCAAACAGGACGGCACCCTCTGGGCATGGGGCTCTAACTTCACTCCCACACCAAGCATGATCAGTACCGAACAGTGGTCAGCATTATCCTCCGAAACGATAATCAAATCCGACGGTACGCTTTGGCAGATGCAGTGGGACTACCCTGGCTACATTCTGGTACAGGCCGACACAGACAACGACTGGAGCACCGTATCCACAAGCAGCTACCACAGTTTGGCGATTCGCAATGACGGTAGCCTGTGGGGCTGGGGAGACAACTGGAGCAGTCAACTAGGCAACAGTAATTCTCAAGAACAAGCCACTCCTATTCGCATCGGAACGGATAACGATTGGGTTAGTGTCACCGCCATTAGCAAGAACTCTTTTGCTCTCAAACACGATGGAACGCTCTGGGCCTGGGGTTCAAATTCAAACGGTCTGCTTGCTGATGCTACACCGCGTGGCTGGATCGAAACCCCCACCCAGATCACTGAAGGCTCATCCATTCAAGACACCGACACCGACGGCATCGAAGACGAATTGGACAACTGTCCTGCCACCGCTAACCCAGAGCAACTAGATTTGGACAACGATGGTATGGGCGATGTCTGCGATCCCGACGACGACAACGATCAGGTGAACGATGCGTTTGACATCTGTCCGACAGAAAGCGCTCTCGGCCAGGATGCCAACAGTGACGGCTGTATCGATACCGCCGCCTCGCTAGCGACCATGCTGACAGAGCTGCCCTCGGATCAGCTGGATGCCAAAACAGCTAAAAGCCTGCTCGCCAAGATCAATTCCGCACTCAGCTCGATTGATAAAGGCAACATGACTGCCGCAGCGAACAAGATCCGAGCTTTTAAAAACCAGGTGAATGCCCAAGCCGGCAAGAAGATCGACAGCGCGACTGCAACACTACTGATCGAATTCGCCGATAATGCACTGGCACAAGCAAGTTATTAAAGTCGCTTCAGAAGCGCTATGTATGTAGCGTTTCGGCGACAGAATATAAAAAGGGCCTTGCAGCGATGCAAAGCCCTTTTTTTTGGCTATGTCTGAGTTAGTTGTTGGGCAGCTATACTTAGGGCAGATATCTCCTGA
>JBALWS010000017.1:0-5200 GCA_036960405.1 Halopseudomonas sp.
CGGCGGACCGACCGCCAACATGTACCGGCTCCATTGTGACGACCCCAAGATCGAAGCTTCTTGCCGGCGGCTGTCGTGTGTTCACCCGGGTATCTGTAAAAACCTCAAGACCGATCACCGTCACCTGACCCAGCTATACCGCAAGGCTCGCAAGCTAAACGGGGTTAAACGCATACTGATCGCCTCGGGCCTGCGTTATGACCTGGCCGTGGAAGATCCGGAATACCTGCGTGAGCTGGTGACCCACCATGTCGGTGGCTACCTCAAGATCGCTCCGGAGCATACCGAAGAGGGACCGCTGTCGTTGATGATGAAACCGGGAATGGGCAGCTATTACCGATTTAAAAAAATGTTCGAGAAGTTTTCTCGCGAGGCGGGTAAGCAGCAGTATCTGATCCCCTATTTCATTTCGGCCCATCCGGGTACCGAGGATGAAGATATGCTGAACTTGGCGTTGTGGTTGAAACAAAACGACCTAAAGCTGGATCAGGTGCAAAATTTCATTCCGTCGCCGATGTGTAACGCTACCACGATGTATCACAGTGGTCGTAATCCGCTGAAGAGGGTGCAGCGCGCGGGTGATGAGATCTCAATCCCCAAAGGTACGGTTCAGCGACGGCTGCATAAGGCGTTGCTACGCTACCATGACCCGGATAACTGGCCGTTAATTCGTGAGACTTTGCGTCGGCTTGGTCGCGTAGATCTGATCGGTCGCAGTCCGCAATGCTTGGTTCCTGCAGAGGGGCGACGGGGTATTAGTCAGACCGGCAAGTCTCGCTCAGACCGCCCGGTGCGGAATAAACACGATCGAACCCAGAACAATGCTGCTTCCCAGGGTAAATCGCTACAAGACAGGAACTCGTCTAAAGCCGCAGCGCCTGCCAAAGCTACGGTTAAGCGAAAAAAACCACTCAATAAAAAACAACAGGCGGCTCGGGTCGAGTCGCAGCCAAGCAAACGTTCTGCCAGCAAAGGCAAAAGACGTTAGTCTGGCTACCTTATGGCTGCGAAAGATAACAATCGTATGAGGTGTTGGTGAATTATCTGGCTCATCTGCTCTTTGCCGAATCGACGCCCGAGTCGTTGATGGCAAACCTGATGGGAGATTTCGTCAAAGGGCGGGTAGCCGTTGATTGGCAGCCTAGCTTGCGCGACGGGGTGTTGTTACATCGACAGATCGATGCCTTTACCGATAGTCATCCGCTGTTTTTACAAAGTTCGGCTCGGCTCAGTCCGCAGCGGCGACGCTTTGCCGGAATTATCATCGATATCTGTTACGACCACTTTTTGAGTCGTCACTGGGATGCGTTTCATGAGCAGTCTCGGCAGCAGTTTATTGCTCAGAGTTACCAGTTTCTGCAGCAGTACCAGGGTTACATGCCAGATCGGATGCAACGACCGCTCCGATTGATGATTGAGCAGGATTGGCTATCGGCGTACGCCGACGCTGATCAAATTGTATTGGTACTCGACCGGGTTGCCCATCGCTTGAGTCGTCCGCAACGCATGCTAGGATCGGGGGAGGAGTTTTTGCACCATTATCAGGCGTTCGAACAGGACTTCTTAGCGTTCTTCCCTCAATTGATTAAGTTTGTCGAATCGCGTACTAGCTGATGTTAATCAAGCCTTCTGGGCTTTAGCGCTGGCTATAATGGCCTGGATGACACTTCATTCATTATCGCCGCAAGGGCCTGCTGGGTATGCTTAAATTTTGGAATCGGGATAACACCGGACGTTCGACGACTTCTCCCCAAAGCTCGGCATTGAAACCGCAGCTTTCTTTATTTGCCGGTATTGGCGAACGTGATGTTGTGGCGCTGTATAACGCGGCGACGATCAAACAGCTCAACGCGTCTGCCACGCTGTATCGGGAAAATGATCTGGCCGATGCGGTGTTCGTGGTGCTCACAGGGTTGATTAGAACTCGGCAACAGGTCAATGCTCGGCAGCTTGAGGGTCAGCTCTACGGCGAAGGCGACTGGATTGCAGGGGCAGATTTTGATCATCCCGCCTACCGAGTCGATGCTGCCAGCGCAGCAGAACCGTCGACGGTGATGGTGATAAAAAAAGCGACCTTGATCGCGCTTGATGAACCGCTTAAATCCTATGTTTATGGAAAGATTCAAGCGGCATCGGTGCAGGCGCTATCGAATCGAAATAAACAACTATTGTCGTTGGTGGGGGAGTCTGAGCAGCTTAAAAAAGAGCTAATCAGGGTGCGCAGCCGGGGGAAGACCGATTTTGTTAAATCCGATGCGATTCGCGGTGTGATCAACAAGATCCCAAAACTGCCGGTGTCGACGGTTAATATCGTTAATAAACTTCACTATGAAGAGGTCTCCACGCTGGAGATGGTTGAGTTGGTGCGTAGTGATCCGGCGCTAACCGGTTTGTTGCTCAAGACCATTAATTCCTCGTACTACAACTTCCGACAAAAAATTGCCGACGTTAACCATGCCGTTGGATTATTTGGGTTTGATTCGGTGTACCAAATTATCATGGCCGAGAGCATCCGTCAGAGCTTGCCGGACACACCTGAATTTAAACAGGTTTATCAGCACTCGCTGCAGGTGTCGCATATTGCTTTCGCCGTATCTCAGGCATCACAGGTTGGACGTCCATCCGAGCTGTCAACGTTGGGGTTGGTGCATGAGATCGGCCACATCGTTCTGGAACTAATGAAGAAACAGAACCCTAAGCTGGCAGGATTGATCGACCTGATCGACAGTGCAGAGGTTGCGGCGGAGTTGCTCGGAACCTGGAACCTGCCCGACAGGATCTGTAGCAGTATTCGCTATCAGCACCATCCAGAATACTCTCAGCCCGCAACGTTACCCGGTGATGTGCGGGATAATACCGCGATCCTTTATATCGCTCACCTGTGTTACGAGTTGCTTCATAAACGCCCTCAACAGGAACTGCCGACGTTGTTTTTGCACGATTACTTAGCGGTACTAAATTGGCAGCGGTTGTCGTTACGTGAAGTGCTTAATAGCCAGATAATTCCGGCGCTACAAAAAAGGGCGGATGTGTTGCCGCAGGAACTGGTCGCCGTGCTGCCTGGCTAACTCGATACTGCAAAACGTCACTATAGTTACTGCATTAACGCAGATGCTGGAGGTGACCGATGGCGCAGTGGCAAGCTGGAGTGGTACAGGAAAACATCGCTTGGACCCCCGCGCTGCATTCGTTGCGCATCAAGACCGGTCCGATCGGCTTTGTTGCGGGTCAATATACCCGTTTGGGACTGGAGATCGACGACACCCTGATCGCTCGTCCCTATTCGTTTGTTAATCCGCCGGGGGCATCGCTGCTAGAGTTCTATTTTAATGCGGTGCCTAGCGGCCCGTTATCCAACCGGCTGTTAGCGTTGCAGCCAGGCGATACGATTGAAGTAGCTAGTCCGCCTAGTGGTTTTTTGGTGCTGGATGAGGTGCCACAGAGCCGCGACCTATGGCTGCTGGCTACCGGTACGGCGATCGGGCCGTATCTGTCAATCCTTGCCACACCGCAGCCCTGGCAACGATTCGAACGTATCGTGCTGGTCTATGCCGTTAGGTATCAGCAAGAGTTGAGTTACCGGGCGCTGCTTGATCAGTTTGTTAGTGGACATCCGCAGCAGTTTGCTTGGCTTGCATTCGTTAGTGGTGAATCGATGGAAGGCGCTTTTAGCGGACGAATTCCTAGCGCGATCAGCAACGGCCGACTCGAGCAGTACTTCGGCCTGCCACTGACACCAGAGGACTCGCAGGTGATGATCTGTGGTAACCCTGAGATGGTCAAAGATTCGATGAGGGTGCTCAAGGCGCGAGGGTTACAGAAAAATTTGCGCCGTAGTCCTGGGCAGATCTCTGTCGAGCGCTATTGGTAATGCCTGTTGTAGAGGTGAATCACTAAGCTTTTTCTACTGGTGTTAGCCGGGGTATAGCCGCACTATGGCGGTCGTTTTTATTGTTACTTTTTCGTGTTTATACGGTGTCGTTATGTCGTCAGTTTCCCGGAAGTTTTCGGGTTTTTTTAGCGGTCTCGCTCGAGAGATTTTTGAGGTCACCTGGATTCTTTACAAGATGATGATTCCGGTGGTTATCGTGGTGAAGCTATTAGAAGAGTTTGGGGCGATCGAACTCGTCACCGGTTTGTTGGCCCCGTTGATGGGCTGGGTCGGCTTGCCCGAATCGATGGGGCTGGTTTGGGCCACGGCGATGCTGACCAATATATACGCCGGTCTGGTGGTGTTTTATCCGTTGGCGCTGAGCGAGCCGCTGAGCGTGGCTCAGGTTACGGTGTTGGCGATACTGGTGCTCTCAGCGCACAGCTTGCCACTCGAGGCGCAGGTCGCACGCCGAGCTGGCATACGACTGCCGGTAACGTTGCTACTGCGCATTGGCGGCGGCCTGTTGCTGGGGTTGCTGCTTCACTGGAGCTATTCGTGGGGCGAGCTGCACCAGCAAGCCAACACGTTGATCTGGCAACCCGAAGCCCCCGATACCAGCTGGACGGGCTGGGCCGGACAGCAACTCTATTTCCTGCTGGTGGTTTTTTTTGTTATCGCCGCGTTACTGACGTTAATGCGGCTATTGCGGGTCCTCGGGGTTGAGAAGCTGATGATCTGGATGCTGCAGCCGGTATTGCGGCTGTTAGGTATCGGCACCCAGGCGACTAGCATCACCATCATCGGCATTACCCTGGGGTTATCCTTTGGCGCCGGAATTTTGATTCGAGAGGTACAGGCCGGGCATATTCCGCAGCAAGATATTTTCGGGTCGATAATGCTGCTGGGAGTTTGTCACAGCCTGATCGAAGATACTTTGTTACTGATGCTAATTGGTGCCCAAGCAGACGGTATCCTTTGGCTCCGCTTGGGTTTTGCCGTGGTGTTGATCGCGCTGTTGTCGAGGCTTTACCGTCGCTTGCCGCAACCGTGGATCGATCGGTATTTGATGGTGCCGGTTAAAGCCAAGAAGTCTTAAGCTAACTCTTCACGATGACTGTGTTCAACGTAGGCAATCGCGTCCGAGACCGCTTTGTCGACCTTGTCTTTCATCTCTTTATACTCGGTGGGCGAGAGATAAAACGCCATGTCGATTTCGTGACGAAAGTAGCGAGGCGGTAGGTGGTTAAGTGCAACACAGGCGATATCGGCGAGGTCTTCAATATCTTGGGGTGAATCTTTGAGTTGTTCGGCCAGCGCATCGGCGAC
>JBALWS010000017.1:5210-15535 GCA_036960405.1 Halopseudomonas sp.
ATTTTTTCGTAGTAGTTGTGAATATTTTCCTGGATAGACATGCTAACCCCTTGTTTTGACTGGACGGGCTTTATGGTCGAACGCTAACAAGATAACACAGCTTGAGCTTTTTTGAAGGGGTAGCTTGAGCGTTTGTTAAGCGATGGTTAGAGTCTTTATATATCGATACTCTGGACGTATGCAGCGGGCAGGGGCGGACATTGGGTAACGAGAGAGAACATGAATCGACAGATTGAATTTTTCTACGATGTGATGAGCCCCTATAGCCATCTGGCATACTGGCGTTTACCCGGGGTGGCTAAGCGCAGCGCATCCGCAGTGGTGTTGCGCCCTATAACCTTGCCTAAGTTGTTAGCGCTAACGGATAACCCTGATCCGCAACAAGTTCCGGCCAAACGTGCCTATATCCAGCAGGACCTTGAGGCGTTGAGTCGTTATTACGGCATTCCATTGGAGTGGCCAGAGGCCGGTCCCGTGGCGAGCGAGAACGCGATGGCGTTGTTGACGATGCTAGAGGGGAACGCTCAAGCCGAGATGACTAAGCGGCTATTCGAAGCGGTTTGGGTGGACAGCATCAATATTGCCGATCCTGCGTTGCTGGCTGAACTGGTCGGTGCTGAGCAATGGGATTTGGCAGAGTCAGAGGAGGCGCAACAGCGGTTGCAGGCCAATACCCAAGAGGCTTTTGAGCGGGGCGCGTTTGGGGTGCCGAGTTGCTTTGCTGGAGATAGGCTGTTTTTCGGCAATGAACGCTTGTTTCTGCTGCAGATGCACCTTAATGCTTAGTTGCTGATAGAACATGATCAGCAGCGAACTGCCGGAAGCTAAGTTCCGACAGCCACTCTTTAATACCGTTTAGAGTGTTAGCCGCGATAGTAGCGTTGCGGTACAAACGGCATTTTAGCCACGTTCATCGCTAATGGTTTACCCCGTACCATCGTGAATACTTTCGCCCCGACCTCGGCAAAGGCTGCATCGATATAACCCATCGCTACCGGCTTGCCGACGCTAGGGCCAAAGGTTCCGCTGGTATAATGCCGATCTCGTTAGCATCGCTATCGACGACAAGGGCACCTTCGCGAACAGGGGCTTTTCCTTGACCGTTCAAGCCAACCCGTTTGCGTTTCAGATCGATGCCCGCCAGTTGCTTGAGTATCAATTGATCACCAGGGAAACCACTTGCACGGGGTCCTTCAGTACGGCGTACTTTGCTAATGGCCCAGTTTAGAGAGGCCGAAACAGGGGTGGTGTCGGTGGTAAGATCATGGCCATACAGGCACAACCCGGATTCGAGCCGTAACGAGTCGCGCGCGCCTAAGCCGATCGGGGCAACCTCAGCTTGCTCCAACAGCTTGCGGCAGACCGCTTCGGCTTGTGCGGCAGGGATCGAGATCTCGTAGCCATCCTCACCGGTATAGCCCGAGCGACTGACCAGGCATTCGGCTCCGCCGATGGTTAATACGCGAGCATCCATAAACACCATATTGGCGGTATCGGGTGCAAATCGAGTCAACACCGCTGCTGCCTGAGGTCCTTGTAGCGCTACCAGTGCGCGGTCTTCGAGTACCTCTAAAGAGATGTTGTCAGGTAACTTAGCTTGCAGGTGAGCGATGTCCTGATCTTTACAGGCCGCGTTGACCACTAGGAACAGATGGTCGTCGAACTGGGTCACCATCAGGTCATCGAGGATGCCGCCGGCGTCATTGGTAAAAAGCGCATAGCGCTGTTTGTTGATTGGTAGATCGATGATATCAACCGGAACCAGTGCTTCGAGCGCTTGTGCAGCATTGGCGCCGCAGAGTTTGACTTGACCCATATGCTACACGTCGAATAATCCGGCTTGATCGCGGGTATGCAAGTGCTCCTGTTTGACTCCGGCAGGGTATTGAACGGGCATCTCATAACCGGCGAAGGGGACCATTTTGGCGCCCAGTTACAGATGCAGAGCGTGGAGTGGTGTGCGGGCCAGGATAGTATTATCGGGCATATTCGTTCTCGATCATGATGGAAATTTGAATGTCGGGCAGGGTAGTCGTCAGCGTTATGGGTGGCAAGCTATGACTCAGTTGCGATTTGTCGGTTGAAACAAAAAAGGAGCCCGTTCAGGCTCCTTTGTGTGATTAATAACTGTGACAATCTCGGTGCTATAGAATCTGACTCAGGAATAACTGGGTGCGTTCTGACTGAGGGTTATCGAAGAATTCGTTAGGTTCGTTTTCTTCGATAATCTGACCCGCATCCATAAAGATAACCCGGTTGGCCACGGTCTTGGCAAAGCCCATTTCGTGGGTGACGCAGATCATCGTCATGCCCTCTTTGGCCAGTTCGATCATGACGTCGAGTACTTCCTTGATCATCTCCGGGTCCAGTGCGGAGGTGGGTTCGTCAAACAGCATTACCTCGGGGTTCATGCACAAGCTGCGCGCAATCGCCACCCGCTGCTGCTGGCCGCCAGATAGCTGACCCGGATATTTATGTGCCTGTTCCGGGATCTTGACCCGCTTTAGGTATTTCATCGCGGTGGCTTCGGCTTCCGCGCGCGGGGTCTTACGCACCCAGATCGGAGCCAGGGCGCAGTTTTCCAGCACGGTTAGGTGCGGAAACAGGTTGAAGTGTTGGAACACCATGCCGACTTCGCGTCGAATGGTCTCGATGTTCTTGAGGTCGTTGTTGAGCACGGTTTTACCCACCAGAATATCGCCTTTCTGGTGTTCTTCGAGGCGATTAAGGCAACGAATCAGCGTCGATTTGCCCGAACCGGACGGACCACAGATAACAATTTTTTCACCCTTGCGGACGGTGAGATTGATATCCTTAAGGACATGGAAATCACCGTACCACTTGTTGACGTTTTCTAACGTAATCATCACTTCATCAGAGATGTTCGTATTTGCCGGACTGTTTTGTTCTGACATTGCAGACTCCTGAATTCATATTACTGCCCGATGCTAGCGAGCACCATGACCGGTATGTAGTTTGCGCTCGAGGTACTGGCTGTAGCGCGACATGCTGAAGCAGAATATCCAGAACACGAAAGCGACGAAGACATAACCCTCGATCGAATAGCCCAGCCATTTAGGATCGGACAGCGCCGCTTGAACAATCGCTAAAAGGTCGAACAGGCCGATGATCAGCACCAGCGTGGTGTCTTTAAACAGCGCGATAAAGGTATTAACAATACCGGGGATCATGATCTTCAGCGCCTGTGGCAGTACGATCAGCCCCATCTTTTTCCAGTAGCTCAACCCCAGTGCATCGGCCGCTTCATACTGGCCTTTGGGGATCGCCTGTAGGCCACCGCGAATCACTTCCGCCATGTAGGCCGATTGGAACAGGGTGATACCGATTAAGGCCCGTAGCAGCTTGTCGAAATTGATCTCTTCGGAGGTGAACAGCGGCAGCATCACCGACGCCATGAACAGGATGGTGATTAGCGGCACACCGCGCCACATCTCGATAAAGACGGTGCAGAAGCTGCGTACTGCGGGCATCTCCGAGCGACGCCCCAGCGCCAGCATGATACCGAACGGCAGTGACGCGACGATACCGACGATAGCCAGCACCAGCGTCAAGCTAAGGCCACCCCATTTATGGGTTTCCACTACCTCCAAGCCGAAAGCGCCGCCATACAACATAAAGAATGCAATGACCGGGAATACGATCAGTGCAAAGGCCGCGATCATGCCTTTTTTCGGTGTGCCTTCGTAGACCAGAGCGCCTATAAGTAACGCCAGTAGTACAAACAGGGTATTGATGCGCCAGTATTCGGCTTCGGGGTAAAAACCGTAGATGAACTGATCAAGGCGCACGGTAATGAATACCCAGCAAGCCCCGCCGCTGGTGCAGGCATCGCGGTTGTCGCCGAACCAGTCAGAGTCGATGAATATCCACTGGAAGGCCGGAATCAGCGTGCTCCAGAGGATGTAACCGACGATCAGTGTCAGTACCGAGTAGAACGGGGTGGAAAACAGATTGAGCCGTAACCAACCGATTATGCCGGCCGTGCTGGCTGGAGGTGGTAGGTCCGGAAGTTTGTCGTCATTAATAATCATCTTATCGCTCCACCAGTGCCATGCGTTTGTTGTAGATATTCATCAGCATCGACACCACCAGGTTTATGGTGAGGTAAACCGCCATGGTCATAAAGATGATCTCGATCGCCTGGCCCGTCTGATTGAGCGTGGTACCCATAAACACCGACACCAGATCGGGGTAGCCGATCGCGGTTGCCAGTGATGAATTTTTGATCAGGTTCAGGTATTGGCTGGTTAGCGGTGGAATGATGACCCGCATCGATTGAGGAACGACGATCAGGCGCAGTGTCTTGGCGCGGCTCAGTCCCAGCGCGTGGGCGGCTTCTGATTGACCACTACTGACTGCAAGGATACCGGAGCGGACGATTTCGGCGATAAAGGTGCCGGTATAGACCGACAGTGCAATCAGTAACGCCATCAATTCAGGGATGATGACGCCGCCACCTTTAAAGTTGAAGCCTTTGAGGACCGGTTGATCCCAGCTCATTGGTGAGCCGGCAAGTAGGTAAGCGAGTAGGGGCAGTCCGATCAATAAACCCAGTGAGGTCCAGAATATCGGGAAGCGTTGACCGGTGGCGTCCTGGCGCTTTTTGTTCCAGCGCGATAGCACTACGATAGCGGCAATGGCGATAGCCAGAGCGATCATTACCAGTGAAAAACCGGATTCAAAAATTGGCCAAGGCATATACAAGCCCCGGTTGTTTAGAAAAGCCCCGCCGAGTTCGATACTCGCGCGAGGCAGGGGTAGAGGCTGGAGCACGGCAACGTACCAGAACAGAATCTGCAACAGTAGCGGGATATTACGGAAGATTTCGATATAAGCCGTGGCAACCTTGTTGATCAACCAGTTTTGTGACAACCGAGCTATACCCATCACAAAGCCGATTATGGTCGCAAAAATCACACCCAATGCGGCAACCAGTAAGGTGTTAAGCAGGCCTACGATAAAGGTACGGCCAAAGCTATAGGTGGCATCGAACGGGATCAGTGAGAGTAAAATTTCAAACCCAGCGGACTGGCTGAGAAAGCCGAAACCGGTAGTGATGCCCCGTGATTCGAGGTTGTAGAGTGCGTTGGAGATGATGTAGGCGAAGAAACCCAGGACCGTCAGAACCATCAATACCTGAAACAGCATGGCCCGTTTATCAGGGTCGTTCCAGAATTTTGGTTTCGAGGAGGGTGCCACGCCTTTGGTTACATCAGAGGGCATGGAGAGTGCTCCATTTTATTAATAGTTAGGAATAGAAAGTGTAGTGTAGAAACGACAGGTGACACATGATCACCCGTCGTTAGGTTTATGCGTAATTAACGCATGGGTGGCGCGTACATGAAGCCGCCTTTGCTCCACAGGGCGTTAACACCACGATCGATCTTCAGTGGAGAGCCACTGCCCACGTTCCGCTCGAAGCTTTCACCGTAGTTACCGATCTGTTTAACGATCTGGTAAGCCCAGTCATCGCTCAGCTCCATGCCGGAGCCTTTAGGGCCGTCTTTGCCGACAAAGCGAGCAATGTTGGGATTGGTGCTGTCCATCATGCTATCAACGTTAGCTGAAGTCAGGCCTAGCTCTTCGGCGTTGATCATTGCATTGAGTGACCACTTAACGATGTTGAACCACTGGTCATCACCCTGGCGAACTACTGGGCCTAGAGGCTCTTTGGAGATAACTTCAGGGAGAACCATGGCGCTGCTAGGATCTGCCAGTTTGATACGCAGGGCGTAAAGTTGTGATTGGTCGGACGTGATCATGTCACAACGACCCGCTTCGAAACCCTTAATGGTCTGGTCAGAGGTGTCGTATACCACAGGCGAGAAGGTCATCTTGTGCTGACGGAAGTAGTCAGACAGGTTCAGCTCGGTAGTGGTACCTGATTGGATACAAACAGACGCACCGTCGAGCTCTTTCGCATTTGTCACACCCAACTTTTTGCTGATCATAAAGCCTTGACCGTCGTAATAGTTAACACCGGCGAAGTTCAGACCTAGTGTGGTATCACGAGTTTGAGTCCAGGTCGTGTTACGAGACAGAATGTCGATCTCACCCGACTGTAGAGCGGTGAAACGCTCTTTGGCCGTTAGTGGGATGAACTTGACCTTAGATGCGTCACCGAGTGTCGCGGCTGCAACGGCACGACAGACATCAACATCCATCCCTTGCCAGTTGCCTTTTTCATCAGGGTTGGAGAAGCCGGGTAGGCCGGTCGAGACGCCGCACTGAACAAAACCTTTGTCCTTAACAGCATCAAGAGTGGCGCTGGCGGCTTGAGCGCCTGAAACCATGCCCATGGCAATGGCTGAAGCGGCTGCAAGAGAAGTTATTTTTTTCATAATTATTCCTTCTGTTGTCAGGTTGTCTGCTGGATTTACCATTCAGACTAAACACTAACGGGTAAAAGTTGCAGTTCCCGAATTGCAAGCGTTGTGCCAGCTGTAAAATATATTTATCGCTTCGGTTTGAATTTCGTCGTGTGCGTATCAATATTAGAATAAACACCCAGAAAAACACCCGCATAGCGCATACGCTTGCCTAGCAGTTAGATTGAAGCAAAAGGGTGGAGGGTCAACAATATCGCGAGTAGGCGCTTAGTGTAGTTGACTGATGCTAATATAGAGCCATATAGCGCCATTTTGCACTGCAATAAAAAGCTCTAATAACGTGTTAAATCTATGATTGTTAGAGGATTTGGTCAGTGTGTTGAAAATATACTAATAATTATTGCGCATTATTAGTGCAAGTTTCTATTGAGCGTTATCAAAATAGTGCAGAGCATCATTTAAGATGATTTATACCAAAATGATTCTTGTGTGATCCGTTGTTCGCGGTAAAAATCGATGTTAAGCGGGGCTGTTTCACCAGCCAGAATCTTTACTCTAGGCTCCCTTCATCTGCACTTTTTTGCTAAAGTGCGCCCCTGAATATAATGCCTGTTTTGTATTCGTTAGGTCTCAAATTGAGTCGTGATGCAATGCGAAAAAGGCTGTAATAACTCATCATTCTGCAACTGTTTGAGGTCTGAATACCGCACGGTCTATTCAGATACGAGGCAGATAGCACATCGTCAACTGATCAGAAGGTAGCCCGTATGAAAGTATCTGCAGCCACGACCTTGCAGACCCTAGAGCATCACAATGAGTTCAGCGAGCGTCATATTGGCTCTGACGTGGCGCAGCAGCAGCAGATGCTCAAAGCTTTGGGGCTGTCCTCGGTGCAGGAATTGATTGGTCAGACGGTTCCGGACTCGATTCGGTTGACTCAAGCGCTAGCCCAACCAGCAGGTTGTACCGAAAGCGAGATGCTAGCAAGGCTGAAGCAATTGGCCATTCAGAACAGAATTAATAAATCGTATATCGGTACAGGTTATTACAACACTCTAGTGCCGAATGTGATTTTGCGAAATGTGCTGGAGAACCCTGGCTGGTATACCGCCTATACCCCTTATCAGCCCGAGATCTCTCAGGGTCGGCTCGAAGCACTGCTTAACTTCCAGCAGATGGTGTTAGATTTGACCGGAATGGACCTAGCTAACGCTTCGTTGCTTGATGAAGCCACGGCTGCGGCTGAAGCGATGGCGCTGTGTAAGCGTTCTAATCGTAAGAAGAGCAACCTGTTTTTGGTTGATCAGCAAGTTCACCCTCAAACCCTAGACGTAGTTAAAACCCGTGCCGAGTACTTCGGTTTTGAAGTCATTGTTGGCGACTTATCCACACTCCTTGAGCAGCAAGACGCCTTTGGTGTGCTGATGCAGTATCCCGGCACTAGCGGTGCAATCTGCGATATTGAGGCGTTGATCGCTCAGGCCAAATCACAAAAAGCGATGAGTTGTGTAGCGGCCGATCTGCTGAGCCTTGTTGTGCTACAACCACCTGGCGAGCTGGGTGCTGACGTGGTGTTTGGTTCGGCCCAGCGTTTTGGCGTACCGATGGGCTTCGGTGGTCCGCACGCGGCCTTCTTTGCGACCAGTGATAAGCAGAAGCGTTCGGCCCCGGGGCGAATTATCGGCGTTTCGATCGATAGCCGGGGTAATCCTGCATTGCGGATGGCGATGCAAACTCGAGAGCAGCATATTCGCCGCGAGAAGGCGACGTCGAATATCTGTACGGCTCAGGCTCTGCTGGCCAATATGGCTGTTTTTTACGCGATCTATCACGGCCCGGAAGGACTCAAACGGATCGCTGAACGGGTGTCGCGTTTAACTACTATTCTGGCTAAAGGTCTGCAGCATAAAGGCGCGCAATTACTACACGATAGCTGGTTCGATACGCTGACTATCGTGGTGGGCGAGCAGCAGGCGATTGCCGAGCGCGGCTACGCCCAAGGCATTAATCTGCGCTTGATTGATAGCGACAAGCTAGGTATCAGCCTCGATGAATCGACCACCGCCGCTGATGTTGCCGAGCTGTTTGATGTGGTGTTGGGAGCAGAGCATGGGTTAAACATTGAGACGCTGGATGCAGCTGTGTGCGCTGCTGGTGAGTCTGGGGTGCCGTCAAAGCGCGTTCGCAGCAGCGAATTCCTGACTCATCCGGTCTTTAATCGCCATCACTCCGAAACCGAGATGCTGCGTTATCTCAAGCAGCTTGAGAATAAAGATTTTAGCCTGGCTCACGGAATGATTCCGTTGGGGTCTTGCACCATGAAGCTCAACGCGACCGCTCAGATGATACCGGTTACTTGGCCCGAGTTTGGTGAGATTCATCCGTTTGCTCCGCGTGATCAGGTGCAAGGCTATATGCAGCTGATCGACGAGCTCGAGGCGATGCTGGTCGAGGTGACTGGCTACGACAAGATCTCTATGCAGCCCAATTCGGGTGCGCAGGGCGAATATGCTGGCTTGCTGGCGATCCGTAAATATCATGAGAGTCTTGGTCAAGACCATCGCGATATCTGTTTGATTCCCAGCTCCGCTCACGGCACCAACCCGGCCTCGGCAGCGATGGCTGCGATGAAAGTGATCGTGGTGGGCTGTGATGCCAACGGTAACGTCGATATCGATGATCTGAAAACCAAGGCTGAGGCGCATAAGGAAGACCTGTCCTGTTTGATGATCACCTATCCCTCTACCCATGGTGTATTCGAGGAGGGGGTCAAAGAGATCTGCGATATCGTCCACGCCAACGGCGGTCAAGTCTACATGGATGGCGCTAACATGAACGCGCAGGTGGGGTTGTCAAAGCCTGGGCTGATAGGGTCCGATGTATCGCACCTTAACTTGCATAAGACCTTCGCTATTCCTCATGGTGGTGGTGGTCCAGGTATGGGGCCGATCGGCGTTAAGAGCCACTTGGCCCCGTTTTTGCCAAACCATGTTGTGAGCCCGGTCGAAGGCTCCAATGCTGACATGGGGGCCGTCTCGGCCACGCCGTTCGGTAGTGCGTCGATTCTGACTATCTCTTGGGCTTATTGTGTACTACTCGGCGCGGAGGGGCTGAAACAGTCGACCGAAGTGGCGATCCTTCATGCTAACTACCTGACAGAGAAGCTCTCTGCTCACTATCCGGTGTTGTACCGGGGGCGTAACAATCGCGTTGCGCACGAGTGCATCATCGATATTCGCCCGCTTAAAGACTCTTCGGGGATCAGTGAAGAAGATATCGCTAAGCGATTGATGGACTTTGGTTTCCATGCGCCAACGATGTCGTTTCCGGTACCTGGGACGCTGATGATCGAGCCGACTGAATCGGAATCTAAGGCGGAGTTGGATCGTTTTGTCGAAGCGATGGTGGCGATTCGAGCTGAGATAGCCCAAGTCGAGAAGGGCGATATGGATGCAGAGAACAATCCGCTCAAGATGGCGCCTCATACCCAGGCCGATGTTGTTGAAGGTGAGTGGGATCGCCCCTATTCACGCGAGCAGGCGGTATTCCCTGTAGCGGGTCTAAAGCAGAATAAGTTCTGGCCGACGGTTAATCGTATCGACAATGTATACGGTGACCGAAATCTGTTCTGTAGCTGCCCGGCAGTTGAGGATTATCGCGAGTGATAGCGCCAACGGCTCCGATTAAGTTATGGCATTGTCATAGCGCCCGCTCGTTACGGCCATTGTGGGCGTTAGAAGAGATGGGGTTGGAGTATCAGGTTGAGGTGATGCCGTTTCCGCCCAGGGTTTTTAACAAAGAATACCTAGGCGTCAACCTGTTAGGAACGGTGCCGTTTTTTGATAATGGCGAAACCCAGATGACCGAATCTGCGGCCATATGTCATTACTTGGTGGAGCGTTACCAGCAATACGAGCTGGGTTTAACGGTCGATCATCCCGAGTACGGAGACTATCTTAACTGGCTCTACCACAG
>JBALWS010000017.1:15545-55571 GCA_036960405.1 Halopseudomonas sp.
GCTGACTTTTCCTCAGGCGGTAGCGCTGCGCTATAGCGTGGTGGAAACCCCGGAGCGGCGTTTGCCGCAGGCCGTCGAAGATTACGCACTCTGGTTTTTGGCGCGGTTACGTAGGCTCGATGCGGTGATCCAGGATCGACAATTTTTAGTCGCAGACCGTTTTACCGTAGCCGATATCGCGGTCGGCTTTGCTCTCCACTTCGGCACGATTCTGGGGTTGGGAGGCGAGTATAGCCCGCAGGTTCAAGCCTATCTTGAGCGATTAGATCCGTTTAAGGGGCTCGACTTACAGCTACTCAGTAGCTAGAGCACTAGCTCTGTGCTTAATCACCGCTGTCGCCTTGCTGTTTAAACGGCAGGTGCAGACAAGCTCGTTGGGCATAATCTTTGACCTGGATTCTTTCTTGCTCTAGCCACCTTGCGACAGCCTGGTGTAGCCCTGGGTGGCGAATCCAGTGCAGTGAGGTGGTTAGTGTGGGCTCGAAACCACGAACCAACTTGTGCTCCCCCTGAGTGCCGGGATCGAACCGTTGCAGCTTGTTGTCGATGGCGAACTCTATCCCCTGATAGTAGCAGGCCTCGAAATGGAGGCTGTCGATGTCGGGTAAGCCCCCCCACCAACGACCGTACAAGCACTGTTGGTCGAATAAAAATAGCGCTGCCCCGACAGGCTGTTGCTGGCGTTCGGCCATAACCAGCATCATATTGCTGCGCAATTGCTTATGGATCTGTTCAAAAAACTGCCAGTTCAGGTAGGGCTTCTGGCCACGCTGATGATAGGTGTGCTGGTAGAAACCAAAAAACTCGCGAAGCTGATCTGACTCGAGAGTGTTGCCGCTGAGTCGGCGCAGCTTGATGCCTTGCTCTTTAACACGACGCCGTTCTCGGCGGATGTTTTTACGTTTGCGCGAGCTGAATCGTTGCAGGAAGTGATCGAAATCCTGATAGCCATGGTTGAGCCAGTGAAACTGGCAATCGTGGCGTTCAAGCAGCGGGTTAGATTCAAACCACGCGGCTTGGATGCGTTCGCGGCATGGCCGCTCGGCAAACAGTAGATGCCATGAAGAGGCTTGCTGCTGTTCGGCCTGCACCGATAGTTGCTCCAATAGTTGGCGAACGGCTTCAGGGTTGTCGTCCGTTGCCAGCCCGAGCCGTTGGCCTGTTGTTGGGGTGTAGGGCAGGGCGGTGAGCAATTTGGGGTAGTAGGGGATGCCCGCTTGGTGGCTGGCATTGGCCCAGCCCCAGTCAAACACATACTCACCGTAAGAGTGTTGCTTGAGGTATAGCGGTAGTGCTGCCAGAGGTTGTTGGTCGCTGGATTCGAGTAGCAGGTGTTGAGGTTGCCAGCCGCTGGCTTGGGTCAGGCTACGGCTCTCCTCCATGGCTGCTAAGAAAGCATGGCTGAGTATTGGCTGTTGGCCGAATAGCCGTTCCCAGTGGCTAGCGTCGATCTGTTGCAGGCGTTCAATAATACGGAGGCGGGTCACGCAATTACTCTCATTTCAACGGTATCGCACAAGCATAGATCGTCATCGGCAAATACACTCGTTTATACTGCAAGGGGAACCGCTAGTATGCGGTCTGTGTGATAGGTCGATATCAGCTAATGATGATGGGAGTTGAACATGACTGAAGTGGAAGCGAGTGTAGATATTGATTACGACCCTGACCGTGATCTCGATCCAGAGTTGCACCCATACCGGCTCGATAGCCGGTTAGCGCAAGACTGCATCGTTCTGGGGCAGTTTTCACTGTGTGACCTGCTGCTGATGAATGATGTCAATTATCCGTGGTTTATCCTGGTGCCGAGGCTGGCGGATATCAGTGAAATTTATCATCTGTCAGCACAGCAGCAACAACAGTTGACCGTTGAGTCGAGCATTCTGGCATCAAACTTGGCTGATATTTTTAACGCCGATAAAATGAATATTGCCGCGTTGGGTAATGTGGTGAGTCAGCTCCATATTCACCATGTGGTCCGTTACCAGGGTGATCCAGCCTGGCCTGCGCCCGTTTGGGGTAAAGCTCCTGCAGTGCCTTATGGGGCGGATAAAATCGAAGAGCTACGCGAGCGCGTTAATACGCTGTTGGCAGACTGTGCTGAGTATCAGTCCTTAGCTGTTTGAATGGGCTAAATCTGCCAGTTTAGGTTGTGTGGTGTTACAGCTGGGCAGGGTTTCTCCGTTTGATTCAGGCAGATATCGATGTGGATGTAGCCTTTGTGTTCAGCAGTGGGGGTGAGTGTTAGGATGCCGCCCATAGCGTTGACCCGTTCAACCATGCCGCTGAGACCATATCCTTCTGATTCTTCAAGTTGGGCTTGATCGAAGCCGATGCCATTATCGATAATCTCCAGCGTCAGGCGTTGCTGTTGGGGCGTTTTATCGATCAACAAACGTATCCAGGCGCAATCTGCTTGGCTGTGTTTGAGAACGTTGGTTAGGCCTTCTTGGATGATTCGATAGATATGGATGGCGATATGTTCAGGCAGTTCTGATTGGTCATCAGGCAGCTCTGTGATGACTTCTATATCATGGTTGGCCAAATTGTCTAATGCGGGCATATGCCTGATTGCGGCGACCAGTCCCAGGTCGTTCAAAGGCATTGGCCGCAATGAAGTGATGCGCCGATACACTACGTCCGACATCTCTTTGGCATTGTGATGAATCGACTCAGCACACTCGTGAACCCTGCTGCCGGGATCGATGGCGGTTTTAATCAGGTATGAATCGGTATTGATCACCGCCAGAGGCTGTCCTAGTTCGTCGTGCAGCTCTTGGGCCAAGTACTTGCGCTCTTGTTCTTGAAGGTTGAACAGTTGATGCAGCAGCTTGCGATTACGGCGGATCAACTCCTGCTGCTCTTTGTGAGACAGCTCCAGCAAACGGCTCTTTTCCATCAGGTTTCGTTCGGTGGTTTGTAGATCGGTCAGCATATGGGCGACTTCGTGGCTGAGCTGTTGGAACTCGACAATCGGTCCTGGATTGAATGGCTTCAGACTGCTGCTGCGGCGTTGTTCCGCGAGCGTACGCAATCGGTCGAGTGGGGTCAGCGATAGCTTAAGGGTCAACAGAACGATCATGATCGCCAGGATGATCGCTAGAACCAGTATGCTAGAGGTTTGCTGGATCATGCCGTGCTGCAGTCTAACCATGCCGTCGGTGTGGACGACGCTGACTAGCCTTAAGTCGAGTTCGCGTTCGGGTTCGAGCAAAATACGTTGACTCATCGCCACGATGCCGTTGTGGTCAACTTTAACCAGTTGTTCCGGATGCATAGCTGCCAGTGTTAGCGCTTGTTGCTCGGCAGAATCTTGGGTGGCGCTGGAGGCGATAATTTGCTCTTCGTAGGCGATGCCGACTGCGCGGGTTTGTTCGGGACCTGAGCTGATGGCTTGGTTGATGAGAGCAAAGTTACCGGACAGCACAACGCCGCCATAAATATAACTCAGTAACTGGCCGCTGCTGGCTATCAAGGGGACACGCGTCAGTAGAATCAGGGTGGGTCTGTCTCCAGAGTTGTATTTGACCAGGTGCCAGTCGTACAGGTTTGAATCAAACTGTTGAATGAGGGGCTCGCATGCAAACAGGCTTGAGTCCAAGGGGAGGTTGCTACTGCGACAGTGTTGGCTGTTCAGGTCGCCGATTATTATGAAGTCGGTGGCGCTGGCCTGATTCTGATGATCAATCAGCTTTAAGAGTTCCTGCTCAATCCGAACCACGTCGTCATCTTGGCTTAGTGTAGTTAGCTCCTCCTGCTGGGATAGCATCTGTAGCTGACTATTGATTAAACCAAGCTGACCGTTGAACACTGTCTGAAGCAGTGCGTGGTTTTGACGAACGCTGTTGCTGATCTCTTTGTCGATAATCTGGTTGGTCAGCCTGTACTGCCCCCACAAGCTCGCACCAACAACGATGACGAAAGCGATCAAGATTGCACCGCCTAATACGGTAAATAGCGACAGCTTAGTTTTATTGAGATGGGTGGTAGTGCTGAGCTGCGTCATGGGTTGGAGTACCGAAACGCCGTGTTTGAAAACTGCTGCACCTGCTCGGCACTATGCTGTTGGGTGACAACCACGAAACGCCCTGAGTAGATCTGTGGAACCTGGCGCCCGGTTAGGTCATTGCCGATCGCCTCGGCCATGGCGATAGCTGAGTCGTCGTTCATACGCATCACGGTTAGCGCCATGTCTCCGCGCTGGATGGCATCGAGCTCTGTATCGCCTCCGCCCCAGCCATTCACCAATACTTTGCCTTTAAGCCCTTTGTCGTTGACGGCTTGGATGGCTCCGAGTGCGACATCTGTCGAGCAGGCGAAAATCATATTGAGGGAGGGGGTTTGTTCGATGATTCTTAATGTTGCTGTTCGAGATGTCGCGACATCGGATTCGGTGAAGAAACTGGCGCTTAGCTTATCGCCCCGCGCGTGCACCAGATCAGCAAAGGTACCGCCACGCATCCGACTGACATAGCCGGGCCTGCGGTACACTAGACCTATAGCGTTTTCTTGATTGGCTGTGAGCTTGAAGAACGCGTTGGTGAGTTTCTTGGTGCCCTCTACGTGATCGAAACCGGCGTAGAAAAAAGGCTGGTGTGATTCCCAGTCTTTTAACGGTGTGGTGATGTTGAGCAGGATGATCTTGGGGCGCTTTTGGGCCAGTAGTTGTTCTATAAGGCGCTTTTGGCGCGGGTCGTCGAGGGTTAGAATCAGGTAATCCGGATCTTGGGCTAAGGCTTTGTTAATGGCTTGCTGCTGCAGTGCTAAGCTGGTGTTTGGCTTGAATTGATAGTCATCAAATTGGTAGCTGAAACCGAGCCGCTCGAGCCGCCGTTGAAACGCTCGCATATTGCGATGCCAATAATCGGACTGCTGGATGCCTGGGTAGACCGCTGCAACCTTGATTGTATGGGGTTGATGAGTGGTTTGCGGAATAACTTCAGCTTCAACTTGTTGGGCAAAAGCTTGCATCAATGCCGGCTGTTCGGGATGAAGTTGACCGTATCGCTCGATGGTGATGTAGGGGCTGCCGACATGAGCCTGGACCACTGCCGTGAAAGGAAGCCATAACAGGAACAATAGTAGCTTCCAGCATAAGCGATGCGTATAGGGTGGGAGAGTCGAAGTCATGATTTCTAGCTGGTTTCAAATCCATATGAAGAGTGACTAATAATACGCTTTGTCCGGCTTAATGTCTCGATCTGGCTGCTCGGCTACGTTGGAGTTCATATCCTAAAAATAACTCGGGTATGATGGCGTGGCGAAGGCTTTTTGATATTAAAACAAGGCCGGTTTTTGTGTGAAACGCGGAGGTTAGGAGCAACGATGGAAGCGGAGTTTTGGCATCAGCGCTGGCAGCAACAGCAGATAGGATTTCATCAGCAGCAAGTTCATCCATTACTGAGTCGTTATTGGCAAGATTTGCATCTGCCGAACAGTGCACGTGTTTTGGTACCGCTATGTGGCAAGTCGCTCGACATGCTCTGGTTGCTTGGTCAGGGGCATTCGTTGGTGGGGGTGGAGCTGAGTGAATTAGCGGTACAAACATTCTTTTCTGAAAATGGTTTGCAGCCTTCTGTCTGTCTGCAGGGTGGTTTAGACGGCTTCAGTGTCGGCGATTTGACCATTCTGTGTGGTGATTTCTTTGGCTTGCATGTGAAACCAGGTCAGCGGTTTGATGCGATCTATGACCGTGCAGCGCTGATAGCATTGCCACCGTCGATGCGCGATAGCTATATCGATAAGCTGGTCAGTTTGCTGCGTCCGGATGGGCAGGTTTTGCTCGTTACGCTTGAATTCCCACCAGAGGAGCGACAGGGACCGCCTTTTTCGATTCCCGATGATGAAGTGATGGCGCGTTTTTCCAGTCGTTTTAGTATCGAAAAGTTGGAGAGTGAAACCCTGACTGCTGAGAGTGCGGGTTCTAGTCGTCGTGGATTGCTGGGCGCGCAAGAGGCTGTTTATCGACTGCGGCATAAATCGGATTAGCATGAAAATCATTGCACTAATCGGCGTACGGGGATGTGCCCTGTGTTCGAACCGGTTATAATCGCCGGTTTGTATTATCACTGGGTTAATTGGTAATAGACATGCCTATCTATGAATATCAATGTGGTGAGTGCAGCCACCAGCTTGAAGCGCTGCAGAAGATTAGTGATGCGCCACTGCAAGATTGTCCTGCCTGCGATAAGCCTGCGTTAAACAAGATGATCTCGGCAGCCGGCTTCCGCCTTTCTGGTAGTGGCTGGTACGAGACTGATTTTAAGACCGGTACCAAGAAAAACCTCTCCGGCGGTAGCGACTCGAGCGCACCGGACAGTGGTTCAGCAGTCAGCAACAACTGATTTTTAATTGTATTACCAACGCCTCGCCAGTGCGGGGCGTCGTTGGTTATAACGCCTCGACAGGTTTTCACAAACCCCGTTAGCGTTACTTAATTTTTTAGTATTTGGATAACAGGAACAGATTATGCGCAGCCATTACTGTGGCATCTTAAATGAGTCACTGATCGACCAGACAGTCACACTTTGCGGTTGGGTTCATCGTCGTCGCGACCACGGCGGGGTGATTTTCCTCGACCTGCGTGACCGTGATGGTATTGCCCAGGTGGTGTTTGATCCTGATACCGAAGAACATTTTGCTCTGGCCGATAGCGTCCGCAATGAGTACGTGGTTCAAGTTAAAGGTCGTGTACGGGCGCGTCCTGCCGGTACTGAAAACGCCGAGATGACGACAGGTCAAATCGAAGTGTTGGGTAAGGAACTGGTTATTCTGAACAAGGCCGACACGCCTCCGTTCCAGCTCGACGAACACCAGAGCGTTGGTGAAGACGTGCGTTTGAAGTATCGTTACGTCGATCTGCGTCGCCCCGAGATGCTGAGTAAGCTGCGCTTCCGTTCCAAGGTCACCAACCATATCCGCAACTATCTCGATGACAACGGTTTCTTGGATATTGAAACGCCGATCTTGACCCGTGCCACGCCTGAAGGTGCGCGCGATTATTTGGTGCCTAGCCGCACCCATGAAGGTAGCTTTTTTGCCTTGCCGCAGTCGCCTCAGTTGTTCAAACAACTGCTGATGGTGGCGGGTATGGATCGCTATTACCAGATCGCCAAATGCTTCCGTGACGAAGATCTGCGTGCCGACCGTCAGCCTGAGTTTACCCAGATCGATATTGAGACCAGTTTCCTCGATGAAGACCAGATCATGGCGATCACCGAAAACATGATTCGTCAGCTGTTTACCGAACTGATGGACGTGGATCTGGGCGAATTCCCCCGGATGCCGTATGCCGAAGCGATGCAGCGGTTTGGCTCTGACAAGCCCGACTTGCGGATTCCGCTTGAGCTAGTCGAAGTGAAAGACCTGATGGCGACTGTAGACTTCAAGGTCTTTGCCGGCCCAGCCAAAGATCCTAAAGGGCGCGTTACCGCGCTGAAGGTGCCGGGTGGCGCAGTACTGACCCGTAAGCAGATCGATGAATACACCAAATTTGTCAGTATCTACGGTGCGCGCGGACTTGCCTGGATCAAGGTCAACGACCTGGCCAAGGGTGTCGAAGGGCTGCAGTCGCCGATCGTTAAATTCCTCGGTGAGGAGGTATCGCTGCAACTGATGGAGCGTGTAGAAGCTAAAGATGGCGACATCGTCTTCTTCGGTGCCGACAACGGCAAAATCGTTTCAGAAGCGTTGGGCGCACTGCGTTGCAAGGTTGGTGAAGACCTTAACCTGTTCGATCGTGAGTGGGCGCCGCTGTGGGTGGTCGACTTCCCGATGTTCGAAGAGACCGGTGATGGTTCGCTAACGGCATTGCATCATCCGTTTACGGCGCCTTCGTGCAGTGTTGAAGAGCTTCAGGCCAATCCTGAAACGGCTCTCTCGCGTGCCTACGATATGGTGCTAAACGGCTGTGAGTTGGGTGGCGGTTCGGTCCGTATCCACGAGCAATCGATGCAGGAAGTGGTCTTTGACGTACTCAAGATCAGTGCTGAGGAGCAACGCGAGAAGTTCGGCTTCTTGCTCGATGCACTTAAGTTCGGCGCGCCACCACACGGTGGTTTGGCCTTCGGACTGGATCGGTTGGTGATGCTGATGACCGGCGCCACCTCTATCCGTGAAGTGATCGCCTTCCCGAAAACTCAGAGCGCTGCTTGTGTCATGACCGCGGCGCCGGGAGAGGCCAGTTCGGCCCAGCTGCGTGAGCTGAGTATCAGGGTGCGCAAGCCGCAAGCGGCTGAGTAAGCTTCTGCATCTTTATGCTGTAAAAAAAGGCGGGCCTTAGGGTCCGCCTTTGTTGTTTTTGGCGAGATAAAAGATATGGTGATATCCATATTGGTTGAAAACAGATACTGGCTGTAAACAGATAGGAGTGATCAATGGCAGGCCATAGTAAATTTGCCAACATCAAGCACCGTAAAGCGGCGCAGGATGCCAAGCGTGGCAAGGTCTTTACCAAGCTGATTCGTGAGCTTGTCGTAGCCGCCAAAGATGGCGGTGGTTCTGCCGATGACAACCCGCGCCTGCGTTTGGCGATCGATAAGTCGCTGGGTGCCAACATGAAAAAAGACACCATCGAGAAGGCCATTGCACGCGGTGCCGGTGGTGGTGAAGGCGAGAACTACGACGAACTGACTTACGAAGGCTACGCTCCTGGCGGTACGGCTATTTTGATCGAGACCATGACCGACAATGTCAATCGTACGGTGTCGGCTGTACGCGCGGCGTTTTCAAAGTCTGGCGGCAATCTGGGGACTTCGGGTTCTGTTGCTTATCTGTTCGATAACAAAGGCCAGATCAGTTTCGAAGAAGGCGTTGACGAAGATCAGCTGATGGATGTCGCGCTCGAATCAGGTGCCGATGACGTGGTGACCAACGAAGATGGCTCAATTGATGTATTCACCGATCGCAGCGATTTCTTGGCGGTCAAAGCGGCGTTGGATGAAGCGGGGTTAACCCCCGTGTTCGCCGAAGTCTCGATGATTCCCTCGACGACTAATGAGTTGGATGTTGAGGCGGCCCATAAACTGATGCGGTTGATCGACGTGCTGGAAGATCTCGACGATGTGCAGAACGTCTACCACAACGCCGAAATTCCCGAACAAGCGATGCAAGACTAAGTACCTGGGGATGAAAAAAAACCGCGGCTAGCACCGCGGTTTTTTTATGTCTGTACCAATGATACCGTCGTATAACCTCACCTGTTACTGATTGTCTTTGTCGAGCAGGCAGTCGGGCTTGAAACCCATGATCAGCGCGCCCCAGTGCTTACCGTTGACATAGATCGGTAGCGACAGATCGTTGAGTATCTCACCGGTGTCACGGATATAGGTTTGCAGCAGAAAGGGTTCGGTGTTGGCGGCGCGGCGTTGCTCGGCTCGGTTGTTGTTGTAGATGCGTTGGTGGCGGCTTTGGATATTATCCACCGTAAAATCGCCCGTTAACGGCTGCGATACGTGGCGGTGATGGGCGGCCAGATAACCGTTTTTATCGACCGCCACTGCGTAGATGAATTCGGCGCGTTGCTTGATAAAGCGATCAAATAGCGGCTGCATGGTGCGTTCGAACGGTTCCATGTAGCTGACTGTGAACTTTGCTGGATTGGTGTTGGGGACCGGTTTGTAGTTGGTATCGAATAGGTTGAGGCCTTGCCCCGCAAGTTGATCGAACGCTTGTTGTACTTCTGCGGTCCAGCCACGAGCTGTCTGCACCATGTCCTCAAAGCCACCGTAGCCGATGATAAAGCGTGATAGCAATTCTTGGGTTTGCTCGGTGGAGATCTCTAGCTCATCGGAATAGGCTTGTGATCGATCGATATCGGCGCGAACCTGTTCACTCAGCTCGGTGATCTGGCTAACGTGTTGATGCGATTCTTTGTTGGTGCTCGATAGTTCTTCAATCGCCGCGCTGATACCGGTCAACTGGCTATTGACCGATTCGAAGTCGTTGACCATCTTATCGAATTGACTGGAGGTGCTTTCGATCACCCCTTGAGCATTTTGAGTGTACAGCTGTATCTCTTCGGTTCCCTGTTTGGTGGTGGCGACCAAACCGGTCATCTGCTTAATGTTGCTGCCGATCTCTTCGGTGGCTTTGTTGACTTTTTGCGACAAGCTGCGGACCTCGTCGGCTACCACGGCAAATCCTCGACCATGTTCACCGGCACGAGCTGCTTCGATCGCAGCATTGAGCGCCAGCAGGTTGGTCTGTTCTGAAAATTCCTGAACCATCCCTACGATATTGCTGATGTTGTCGGAATTGGTACTGAGCTGGTTGACCGTTTGATTGAAACTAGCGACCAGCTGGGTAACTTGTCGAATCTGTTCTACTACCTTGGTTAGCTCTTGGGCAGATACCTGGGCATCTTCGAGATTCTGACTGTTCTGGGATGCGATGGTAGAGGTGTTGTGGGCAATTTCATCGATCGCTCGTGTCGCTTGCGAGCTGGATTCAAATACCAGCGCGGCGTGGTTTTGCTGTTCGGTAACATTTTGGTGGGCGTGCTGGATCACTTGGCTGAGCTGGGTGGCTCCCAGCGCAACGTTAACACTGCGCCGGCGGATTTTGGCGATGATGCTACGCAAGTTAACGGCAAAACTGTTGTAGCTGGCCGACAGTTCGGAAATTTCATCGTGGGTATCGACGGGTAGGGTGCGTGAGATATCACCGTTTTGATCGCTGATGGCGCTTAGGGTTTGGCTGATTGATCTTATTGGTCGCAGAAACAGGTGACGCATAAAAAACACTAAAAACACCCCAGCCAGGATGCTGAATAAGGAGACGATGGCGATATATATTTGGCTATCTGCTTGAATCGACGCCACTTTATGAACCAGTGCACTATCGGCCGGGAACTGTTCCATGGCCGCGTAGATCGACTGGTTGGCGTCGTAGAATAGCCACAAAGTCAGTAGCTGCATCAGCAGCAGGAAGCCTACATTGCCAACAATTTTCCGAGTTAGAGTGAAAAAATACGATTTTTCGATATTGCGGTAGACGCTCATACGCGGCCCGTTTTGTTGTTGTAGTAGTAAGGGGCTAGCTCAGCCCGAGCTTGGGTCGGCTGAATGTTTAAATCAAGCGGTGTTCAGCGTGACAAGACTATAGCCTATGACATATGTGTTTTGAATACTGGAGGGGTGGCTCGGAGGGGAAAAACCCGAGCCGGATGAGCGGTTTATACTGGACGCGTGGGGTTGGGGTAGATCCCGTTAAGGAAGCGGGAATGATGCTTATAACTGCTTTCTAATACCTGGTTGATCTTGTCGTGTGCTTGGTGGATCGCTTGATACTCCTGTGCCGCAGTTTCAGATAACAGGTGTTCCATTGTCTTGCAATAATCAAGCTGTGACTGAGTCGATGCTTGGGGGTCAGTAATACAGTCAATGGCTGATTTAAACTGAACCAAGCTGTTCTCCAGACAGTGGGACATATATTCGGTTTGTAACTCCGTCATCCGTTGAAAGATATCTTGATTGATTGCGGCAATATCTAGCAGCGGTTGTACTGCTCGGCTCATTTCGTCAATAGGTTGTTTTTCCATGTTGCTATCCTGGCGTCTTCGCATAACTCTGATGGGGGGTTTACTGCCTATCAATCCTAGTACAAAAAAACACTATATTAGCTTGTTAGAATGAAAAGATAGCAACCTCTTCTTTTATACAGTTAACCGTTTTCAACGGTGTTATTTGGCGCTTTCTTGCCATCATCTGGCTGACTTGTTAAGGGCTAAGAAGCCTTCACAATGATGAGTTACTGCTATGAAATCAGCCTGTAAGAAAATATGGGAATTTGATTTTCTAGGCTGTATAGTCGAAATGTTTTGTGCTGAAAATGGGCTGAATCGGTGAGAAAAGGCGGCTAGCGGGCCGCGTTGATCGGCAATTATTTTCATGTTGAGTACAAAGAAAATGTCTAACACTGAACGTCGGTGTTAGACGCAGGCAATATTGGAATTGAGAAAGACTATGTCAGATAAGCAAACTGGAACCGTGAAGTGGTTTAACGACGACAAGGGCTTTGGTTTTATCGAACGCGAGAGCGGTAAGGACCTATTCGTTCACTTCCGCTCCATCGTCGGTGAAGGCCGTCGCACTCTTGAAGAAGGTCAGGCTGTTAGCTTCGTAGAGGTGGACGGTCAGAAAGGCCCTCAGGCTGATCAAGTCTCGCCATTGTAGGTTTTGACTATAGAGTTAAAAAAGCGGGCAGAAGCCGGCTTTTTTTTGCTCAATTTTTTTCGATTAAAATCAAACTATATGCCGTAGCTTTGGTTATTACGGCTGATTGTTAGTTTGTTTCAGGTCGTAGAGGTGTTTCCATGAACAGGAAAAAAATAGCCTTTGTTGCCGGTAAATCACCTACCGCACAGGGCGCATTGGAGATACTCAGTAATATCTACCTGCAGGTCCCGCCTGAAGAGGCCGATGTAATCGTCGCGCTGGGCGGTGATGGTTTTATGCTAAAGGTGTTGCACCGGTTTATGAAACTAAAAAAACCGGTCTATGGGATGAATAGGGGGTCGGTTGGATTCCTGATGAATGAGTTTCGGCCGGATGATCTATTAGATCGGCTCAAAAACGCCGAATCGATAAATCTGCACCCACTACGTATGGAAGCCTTTTGTACCAGCGGTGAAAAGCATCACGCGTTGGCTTTTAACGAGGTCTCTCTATTTCGTGAAACCGGCCAAGCGGCGCATATTCGGCTCAGCATCGACGGTGTGGTCCGGCTTGAAGAGATGGTTTGTGACGGCGTACTGGTATCAACGACGGCCGGCAGCACCGCGTATAACATGTCAGCGTACGGGCCGATCTTGCCGTTAGGCAGTGCTACCTTGGCGCTGACCGCCATCAGTGCTTACCGTCCTCGACGTTGGCGAGGCGCCATTCTACCGCACTCGGCAACGGTTGAACTCGAAGTGCTCAGCCCCCAGAAGCGTCCTGTGGGCGCGTCGGCGGATTCGACCGAGATTCGAAATGTGCTGCGGGTTAAAGTATTCGAAGACCGAAGTTTATGGAGTTCGTTACTGTACGATCCAGAGCACAACCTGGAAGAGCGTATATTGCGCGAACAATTCGCCCATTGATGATTGCGCCATGACCTCTCCGACTCCGCTATCTTCGCGACCTAATGAGCGCCGAGTGCTCCAGCTGTCACTGGTTTGTGGCTTGGTGCTGCTGCTGTTGGGCGTGTTTTTGCCGTTGATGACGGTGGCGCAGTTCTGGTTGTTCGAAAATCAATTCTCACTGCTTAGCGGGCTATGGCTGATGCTTCAAGAGGGGCGCTGGTTGTTGGCGCTATTGATCTTCGGCTTTAGTTTATTGCTACCACTACTGAAAATCACCGTGCTGATACAGGTGTTACGACAGTCAGCTAAGGAGGGGCCTGCTTCAACTGCGCTATTGCGAACGCTGCACTGGATGCACCTGTACGGTAAGTGGTCGATGTTAGATGTGTTTGTCGTCGCGGTGCTGTTGGCATCAATTAAGCTCGGAGCCATCGCACAGGTACAGATTCATAGTGGTCTCTATGCTTTTGCCGCAGCTGTTTTACTGACGATGTTGGTGACGGCAAGGGTGACTTACCTGACTCAAGAACCGAGCAAGAGGACAGATTCTACTGCCGCTGAGCGCTGAATTTATTACCAGAGAGCGTTTTTACGCGCGTGGACTTGGCGTTTGAATTGACGTCTAGACCGCACCAGTCAGTGACTTTGGCTGTGGATTTTTGTATGATCTGGCGTCTTTTTTGATCTTTGCGCTGTGTCTGTCTGCTGTGAAAAACCGCCTGATTCTAACCCTCACTACCTCCACCGGATCGCACCAGCTATCTTTGAATAGGCTGGCGCATTACCTACTGGCTTTGTTCTTAGTCATGCTGCTGGCTAGTTTCTTTATCAGTAATCTATTGCTGGTTAAAACTTCAGACGAACTCAATAGCTTGAGTGCAGATCATCATCAGCTATCGAACCTTTATACCGATGTACTCGATAGTCGTGAGTCGGTTCGTACTGAGCTCAATCAGCTATCAGACAATTTGGGCCAGATAGAGCAGGAACGTAATACGCTGCAACAACTGAGCGATGAGTGGAGTCGACCGCTGCGCCAGCTTGAGGAAGTGATGGGGTTAGAGCCTAGCGCATCTATGACCCTTGCTCGGAGTCAGCAGCTACAAAAACAGGCCTACGAAAGGCTGTTTATGCTGCACGGCATTCCTAATGGTTCACCTATCCAAGATGTCACCCTGACCGACCGTTTTGGCAAGCGTCGTCACCCTGTCACCGGTAAAAAATCGCACCACAACGGCGTTGATTTCAGGGCCGCCAGGGGCACACCTATCTATGCTACCGCTGATGGGGCGGTCGAGTATTCGGGGTTTCATAAAAAAAGTGGTTACGGCAATCTGGTGATCATTAATCATAACTTTGGCTTTAAGAGTTACTACGGACACCTCAAAAAGACCGCTGTGCGCAGTGGACGGTTGGTCGAAAAGGGGCAGTTGATCGGCTATAGCGGTAATTCTGGAATCTCTACCGGCCCTCATCTGCATTACGAGGTCCGTTATCTGTTTAAACCGCTAAACCCTGTTCCGTTTTTGAAATGGAGCATGGATAATTACGATCAGATCTTCACCCAAGAGAAAGGCATTAAATGGGATGGTTTAAAAGAGATGCTGCCGCTCAATCAACTCGAGCTGCCGTTACTATCATCGCGCGAGGTAACAAGCTCAGCGGTGAAATGAGTCTTGTGGGAAAACTTCATATCGATGGGTTGTTTGAAGGTCGTATCTCATCACTGGATAGCATCACTGTGGGGCGCCGTGGCCAGGTTAGCGGCGTGATTCGTGCAGATCAAGTCAGTGTTAGCGGCCGGGTGGAGGCTGAAATCTACTGTGACGAGTTGACGATAGAGCGCGGCGGTCACGTTTGTGGTGTGGTTCATAGTCGCCATATGACGATTCATAAGCAGGGTAGCTTTATTGGTGAGCGGGCTTTAACGGCCGATTCTTCGCTCATGTCGCCGCAGCAGCTAAACCAGTTACACGCGGACTCTCCTCCTGCGTCTCTTCCCACAACACGCACCGCGCAGGGCGTTATCGAATTGACCGATGCTTCTCAGGACGATGGTCGTGATAATCAGCACCGCTCAGAGCCTTTGACCCAAATGCTCGAAGAGATGTTAGGTGAAGTGCCTCGTGTAGGGTCCCCCCGAAAGCAAGATTCAAACTGATAGCAGCTTGTTAAAACGGTTTCTTACATCGTTAACGCTAGCCATTTCCACAAACTTCACCAAGCGCTGTAACAGCGCCATGGTGGCGGCGTCTAGGTCATATCACTACCGTCTAGTAGCAATGAATTACTTTCAGTAAACAAGGGATTATCATGGAATATGCGTTGCCGATATTGGTTGCAATAGCTGCTTTAGGGTCGGTTTGGATTAGTTCTAATGTGCGTACTGAGGGGGCTTTTTTTCGTGGCCAGTCCGAGGATGGGCAGGCGCCTGGTTTGCTAACGCTCACCTTCTCACAGGTGACAACCTGGGTATTTGCCCGTTCGTTAATGAATGCTGCGATCCTTGGGTTTTATTACGGTTTGTGGGGAACTCTCGCTTATGCGGCTTACTATCTATCGTTTCTGACCGGTGGGCGAATCATCGACAGTCTTCGATTTGAGCATGGCTACCAGAGTGTTCAAGAATTTTTGAGAGCACGTTTTGGGCGTTGGGGGACGGGGTGTTACAACGTCGTCGTCGGGATTCGCTTGATCAGTGAGGTGTTTGCTAATTTACTGGTGATCGGTTTGCTATTTGGCGTGGCGGGTAGTCAAGGGTACACCTTGGCGATCATTGGCTTCGCTGCAGTAACGCTGTTTTACTCGATGCTGGGTGGCTTGCATGCCTCGTTGAAAACCGACCTTTATCAGATGTTTATTTTCTTGGCTGTGTTGGTCTTATTACTGGGATTGACGTTGTCGAGCGGGCAGTTTTCATTCTCCGATCTACTCTTTGTACCTTTTGAATACGATAAGCCCGGACCTATTTTGTTAATGGTTGCGCTGCTCCAGGTATGGAGTTATCCGATGCACGATCCGGTCATGATGGACCGGGGTTTTCTCGCCGATCGACAAACCACTCGACGAAGTTTTCACCACGCAGCCTGGATCAGCAGTATCTGTATTGCAGGCTTTGGCGCGCTGGGGATTTTAGCTGGCGCGAACGGCGTGGCGGGAGAGTCGATGAACGCGGTGTTAACGCGATTGTTGGGCGATCTGCCAATGCTTGTTTTTAATGTGGCGCTGGTTATTTCTGCCATGTCGACGCTTGATAGCACGCTCTCTAGCTCGGCTAAACTGGTCGCGGTCGATATGGCTATCTTGCGCGGCAGTGTCCGTAATGGTCGCACTGTGATGTTGTTGTTTGTGGTGCTGGGGCTTTCTTGTGTGTTCCTGGGTAATAAGGACCTGTTTAGCGCTGTGGCCGTCAGTGGAACCGCATCGATGTACCTGGCCCCGGTTATCTTCTTCTCCTTATGGGGCAAACGCCGGGATATCCCGTTATGGAGCTATTTGACCAGCTTTATGCTGGCAATCGGTGGCGCCGCGCTCTATTTCTTCGAGTCCTCGGGTTACAGCGCCTGGTTGGGAGATGCGCATAAATACACCAAGTTATTGTGGATCTCAGTCACGGTTTTGAGCGGCGGCTGCCTGGCGTTTTGGATTGGAGGGGTGACTCGCCAGTTTGGTCCTCAGCCGCATAAAAACCGTGATATCCCGCTGGAATCGTCAGTAGGATGACTACAGACAAGGATTTGGGGACGCTAACGGGGCCTGTTCTCATTTTTGGTGGCAGTTATAGCAACCTCCAAGCCACCCAGGCGCTCTATCAAGAGGCGCAAAGATTAGCGATTCCTCCCCAGCGGGTGGTCTGCAGTGGAGATACCGTGGCGTACTGCGCCGAGCCGCAGGCTACTGTCGATTTGATACGGGACTGGGGCATTCCCGTTGTGCAGGGCAACTGCGAACAGTCGTTTGGAGACGGGGCGCCTGATTGTGGTTGCGGATTCGACGAGGGCAGTGCCTGTAGCCTGTTGTCGGTGGATTGGTATCGCTTTACCCGTCACCATCTCGATGAGGCGAGCTGCCGCTGGATGGCCGCTTTACCGTCAACCCTCTCTTTCAAACTGGCTGGGCGCCGGTTTGTGGTGGTTCATGGTGGCGTCTGCCAAAATAATCGCTTTATATTTGGTTCTAGTCCGGTAGCGGATGTTGAACAGGAGTTGGCTCAAACCGATGCCGATATCGTGATAGCAGGGCACTGCGGTCTGCCTTTCTGGCGACGTCTGGATCATCGTTTTTGGCTCAATAGTGGGGTGGTCGGTATGCCGGCTAACGATGCCAGTCGAGATGGTTGGTACCTTGTGCTGTCGCCGCTTAAAGATGCTATCGAGTGCTCCTGGCACCGTCTGCATTACGATGCCGACAGCGCATCAGAAAAGATGCGAGAAGCCGGGTTAAGCACCGAGTACGCCCACGCACTGCGAACGGGACTATGGCCGAGTACCGATGTATTACCCGAGTTAGAGACGTCGCAGCAAGGTATTCGACTTTCTGTTTCACCGTTAGTCATTTAAGCCGCTAGAATAATTAGTTCATCCTAATAGAAGCTTTCCTATGATCAACAATGAACACCCCTTTGCTCAGTACGTGCGTATTCTGGGTAAAGGAAAGAAAGGGTCGCGTTCGTTAACCCGAGACGAAGCCGAACAAGCGATGCTGATGATTTTGAATCAGCAGGTTACGCCCGAGCAGCTCGGTGCCTTTCTGATGCTATTGCGGGTTAAAGAGGAGAGTCCGGAAGAGTTGAGCGGCTTTGTTGACGCCGTGCGACAGCAGATCTCGGCGCCATCGATGCTGCAAGCCGATCTGGATTGGTCCGCGTATGCCGGTAAGAAGCGGCAGTTGCCCTGGTTCTTCCTGTCCGCGTTAATACTGGCAGAGCAGGGTGTGAGAGTCTGTATTCACGGCGCTCGTGGTCATACTCCAGGACGGCTCTATGTCGAAGATTTACTCGGTCACTTTGGGCATAAAGCCTCTAAGAAGTGGCTGGATGCCCAGCTTGACCTTGATGAAACAGGGCTCTGCTACTTACCCTTGCAGCTGATCAATGCTGAGCTCGCTCGAATTATTAATCTACGCCAGGTACTGGGGCTGCGCTCTCCGGTCCATACCTTCAGCCGGCTGTTAAACCCACTGGACGCACCGTTTCGAATAGACGGTGTGTTCCACCCCGCTTACGGACCGATGCATCAACAGACGGCGGCACTATTAGGGCAAAACAATAGCGTTACCATACGAGGGGATGGCGGCGAAGCCGAACTTCGTCCTGATGCGGATTGTTCGTTGCAGTGGCTTAAAAATGGCGAGTACCTGGACGAAAACTGGCCTCGGTTGCTTGATCAACGCCATACTCGTCCAGAGCAATTAGAACCTAAGGAGTTGTTGGAGTTATGGCGAGGGAGACATGCGCAACCTTATGGCGAGGCCGCAGTCTGTGAAACGTTAGCGGTTTGTTTGCGACTAATGCAGCGCGCCGCATCGGTTGAGCAAGCGCGAGAACTTGCTCGATCATTATGGCAACGGCGCGATAAGAACCGTTATTGAACGCTTAATTTTGTGGCATTATTTTTCAGCCATAGGTCGATCATCGCTAACAATGATTTATCGCTGTAATGCGAAGAGATGACCGCGTGCACATCCCAGGTCTGTAAATGGTGGCTTTCAACATCGTCAAATGCCACCTTTGCCAGTGCTTGGCTGGTGGGCCGTTGATAACCGAGCAGATAATCACCACGCTTTAAACGCAGCATCTCCAGTCCTGCCTGATGATCTGAGGCGATATGCAGTTCTGCCTCCATCGACGGATCAATCAGCTTCTTAAACAGCCCGCCGTAACCATAACCTCGGATAAGGATGATCCGTTTTTGACGCAGCTGTTCTAAACTTTCAACAGCTGAAGTGCCTTGGGTTCGGTAGATATTAAGCTTTAACTGGCTGATAGGATTATGGCTGTAATTCGCCCTGCCATTGAGCATGGGGTGGCGAATGACCAGTACCATATCCGTATCGCCATGAATGATTTTTTCCAGCATTTTTGGGGCGGTATCAAACTTTCCCTGCCACTGACAGCCAAGCTGACTCATCAGTTGTTGTAGCTCGTCAACCAGCAGACCTTGAGGTTCTCCTTCTTCTCCTGCTTGGGTATAAAACGGAGGGAAGTCGAAGAAACCAACCTTCAGAGGAATCTGAGTACAAGTAAGGGGCGACTGAGCATAAGCCGGCACACAAAGAGCGAAAGATACGTAGGCAAATAGTCTTAGAATTATTTTCATACTCGCATTATAGAGAGGAAGTGGTTATCCGCAACAAGACATCGCTTATATAGCTACAAGACAGATAACTATGGAAAAAATAAAGTTTTTGGGGGTTTTGCTAGTGTTGATGTCGGCACAGGTTGGCAGTGCTGAAACTCTTGAGTGTCTGGTCGATGGTAGTGATGATTGGTTTATTCTTTATCCCGAGCAGCGAATATACCGGTCATCAAAGTATGACGTCTATGCGTTGATGGAGGGTATGACCTTGGCAACGGTGTCGCGTCAGCGGCTGCGTTTTCACCGTATTACCCAACTAAATCTTTTACCACAGCCCGACCGTATTCAGCGCTTTGAGGGTGAGTGCCGTTATAGCGAAACGACCCTAGGTTCTGAGCGTTAGGTTTTTATTGCCTTGCCCATGAATCGTATTTGCTATGTTCAATCAGAACTCTAGCGGTTTGTTAGCCGCCGCCCGTTCAATCTCTTATCTGATAAACTGACGTTTTTTGTCACGGAGACGGACGTGCCTACGCCATTTAAACTTATCGATGTTCAGCCAGGATTTGTGGTTATTTGTAAAGCCCCTGGCGTGGCGTTTCACAGTGAAGCGGGTCAGCCAGGTTTGGTTCCTCAAGTCGAAAGTGAATTGGGTTTGGGTAAGTTATTCCCCGTTCACCGCCTCGATAACATGACCTCAGGGTTACTGTTGCTAGCGCGGGATGCGAAATCGGCAGAGCAAATTAACCAGCAGTTTAGGCAGCGTAGAGTAGAGAAATATTATTTGGCGCTATCGGATCGAAAACCGTCGAAGAAGCAGGGACTGGTCTGCGGTGATATGGTCAAAGGGCGCAGGGGAAGTTGGAAGTTACTTAAGACTCAGGAGAACCCCGCAAAGACACGTTTTTTTTGTTATAGCCTCAGTCCTGGTATTCGATTGTTTGTTCTTAAGCCGCAAACGGGCCGCACCCACCAGCTTCGAGTCATGATGAAGAGCCTTGGTGCTCCCATATTGGGAGATCAGCGCTATTATCCAGACTGTGCGGAAGGGCAGCAGGACCGTGGTTACCTGCATGCTTATATGCTGATGTTTGAAATTGATGGCAAGGCTTATCGTTATTTGGCAGAACCGGAACATGGTCGGTTGTTTATTAACGAGTTGGTCAAACAAAAGCTAGTTCAGATTGGCCCTGTTGATGCTCTGGGGTGGCCGAGTTGAACAATAATGGCTCTGATTAAGGGGCTTCGTCGAGAATCGTAAATGACAGAAATGTGGTGAAGAGCCCGAGAGTGACGATAAAGTGAGAGAGGGGGAACGCTAGCATCATCATGCCGGTCGCAATCCATAATCCGCGTACAATTTTTCTTTTGGTACGGTATCTAGCCGTCTGCAATCTCGCCAGTGGGTGGTTTTGATCGCGTTCAATAGCTTGTTTTGAGCAAGCAAAACCGATTAAGACCAATACCAATCTAAGACCGACAAACATAAGGCGACCCACCGTTGTCCGAGCCTTGATAATGACTCGACTATTCTTTTTGCGTAGTGGAAATATAGTTGATAAGCAGCGTTGCGTAATGATTACGAGAACGATTAATGGGTCGTTGTGCAGGGAAGATGTGTTTGGTTTAGGGCCGAAGCTAGGTTAGCGAGCTCCTTTGCCGAACAATACGACCTCCATCGTTTCGATCATGATCATGGTGTCGAGTAAGAAGCTGAAGTTTTTGATGTAATATAGGTCGTATTGCAGTTTCTCCATCGCATCGTCTTCAGAACCGCCGTAGGCGTAACAGATCTGAGCCCAGCCTGTGAGTCCAGGTTTGACCATGTGGCGGTCGCCGTAATACGGAATCTGTTCTGTCAGGGTCTCTACGAATTGTGGACGTTCTGGACGAGGGCCGATAAAACTCATATCACCTTTGAGCACGTTTAGCAGTTGAGGCAACTCATCGATTCGATATTTGCGAATGAATGCACCGATTACCGTGACACGATCATCATCTTTCTTGGCCCATACCGCACCGTTAGCTTCGGCGTTTACCCGCATGCTGCGAAATTTATAAATGTGGAACGGCTTTCCTCGGAGGCCTACTCGTACTTGGCTGTAAAACACCGGCGCTTTAGTACCGCCTTCGAGCATGATGAGCAAGGCTGTAATCAGCATGAGCGGTAGTGTGGCGAATAACATCGCCACACAGATGACAACATCGAAAACACGTTTAAAGGCGCGGACTACAGCATCGTTGGTTTTATAGCCTCTGGAGTAGATAACCCAGCTGGGGTTGAGCAGGTTGAGCGGGACTTTGCCGCACTCTTTTTCAATAAAGGTTGAGATCTCAGTGATATAAATGCCGGCTACACGACAACGGTAGAGCTCATCCATAGGCAGCGCTCCCCGTCGTTGATCCGCAGCCACGACGATCTCTTCAACGCGGTGCTTTTCGGCATACTCAAGTAGTTGGTGTATATCCACTTGTTTGCTTTTGTGCTCAGGGATAGCGTTTTCTTTATCGTTTAACGGAACGTAGCCTAGTAGTTTAAAGCCGCGTTGGTCATTAGAACGACGCATCCTGGCTTCAATAATATTGGCTTTTTCACCGGCTCCAAGCACCAGTACTCTGCGCTTGACCAATCCTGTATTGGAAATTTGAGAGAAGCCATAGCGTATCAAGCAGACAATAAGGAATGACAGAGTCAGTGAAATAATGATCGCTTTGGGCTGAATGTCGAGATAGGGGATAAAGTAGAAAATAACGGCTTGAGCTATCGAAGCTAAGGCGAAACTGATAAATATGCGCGCTAATTGTTCGCGGGGCTCGCCGCGCTGACGAGCATGGTATAAGCCCATTGCCGCCATTGATAGGGACACTACCAAGACAAAAGTGATGCACTCAAAACAGGCGATATGATCGATGAAGCTGCTATGCAGAGTAGTTGGATAGTTGATGCCCAAAAAAAGGCATGAAAACATGGCCATCGATTCAACAAGGGCCAGTGCGAAATAAGTATGGCCAACCGACGGTTTACGAACACGTGATTTGATCGACATGCTCTCAGTTCTTTGATGCATTTAGCAGGGGCTTCCTAAACACTGGTGATTGATTGAGATAGATAACAAATATCTCATGTACCGCGGAGAAAAAGTATAGCAGCGGATTCGGGCAGGCTATGCACCAAACACGGGGAAAATAATGCCAGAACAGCGTTTGATTGACCAGTAGCCCATTGATTTGACCTTTGTTATATCGCGTAGGTGAGAGTAATGCGACTGTGTTAGAACGGTTGAGCAAATGTTGTACAGCATTTGGTCTCTAGGTTTTGATATGAAATTATTGGGATCCCTGATTGAGCTAGCATGAGATGCTTTCACTGGGCATTATAGGGTTCGTAACTTGAGAGTCAGTAGTTGATCTTATGTTCCACGACATGATTGCGCTTAGTATGACAACAAAGAGAGGTGGTTTCATGCGAATTGGTTATCTGCTGGTGGCTGTCTTTTTTAGTGTGGCCGTGCAAGCATCAGAGAGCGATGAGTATTTTCCAGAGCAGCTAACCGCACAGAAACTACTATACGCCTGTGCCTCCAGCTCTTTGACTGCGGTAGGGCGAGAGAGTCGACGCTATTGTCAGGGTTTTGTGAGCGGGGTTGAGGAGACCGAACGTCTATTAAGAGGTGAGCTTTCAGGAGCACCTGCGTTGATTTGTCTTCCTCATGGTAAAAATGCCGCATTTTATGCAGATATTTTTATCAAGCACGCATCGCGTAAAGGAGCTGATCTCGAACAACCTGCAGTCCGAGTGGTGATGGAGGCGTTGGAACAAGCGTTTAGGTGTAAATGACCCTGTTGACTTGATCTATGTGTTCTAAAGGGGGCGACCTACCCAGTCTCTAAACCAAAAAACCGCAATAAATTGCGGTTTTTTTATTGCTAATAGCATCAACTGACTAGGGTTGAGTGCAGTTCAGCGTGGCACGTGCTGTTAGTGCGAAGCTACATCGGTCTGCGCTTCATGTCCGGACTCTTCAGCTCGGATATTAATCGCATGGGTGCCTTTAGGCCCTGGAGTGGTTTCAAAACACACCGGCTGGCCAGCTTTCAGCGTTTTGTATCCGTCCATCTGGATAGCACTGTAATGGGCGAAAAGATCCTCATCGTTTTCTTCAGAAAGGATAAATCCGTACCCTTTGGCGTTGTTGAACCATTTTACTTTCCCTGACTGCATAGTCTTGCTCCCTCTACTGCAAATTCTCTGTTGGTTGGTCTTCTCAGGTGTGGCTGTCTGAGTTCCGTATATTAGGATAGACGCGATTTACCTTAGACTATCCCTCTAGAGTTAAAAATAGGAAAAAAGCTTAAAACAACCGTTTTAATATTGATTGCGATGTTGGTTGTAATCAGATTGCAGGGCGCAAATTTGGCTTGCCCAGAAAACTGGGTTGCTGGGATGGGTGCCTTCCATTAAAGGTAGAGGTATTATAATTCAATCTTATTTGATATAGGCGATACCGATGATACAGCTCAATCCAATCCGTTTTTCTGGTGACTCGGAAGAGCACGATGGAGAAGGCGGGTTGGCCACACAGATAGCTAAGCCCGCGTTGAAGCCGCCTTCTATGTATAAGGTGATATTACTCAACGATGACTATACTCCAATGGATTTTGTCGTTGATGTGTTGGCGCTGTTTTTCACGATGGATCTAGAAAAGGCAACCCAGGTGATGTTGGCGATTCACACTCAGGGCCGAGCAGTTTGCGGAATCTTTCCTCGCGATATTGCTGAAACTAAAGCGGCTCAAGTGAATCAATATTCAAGAGACAACCAACACCCCTTGCTCTGTGAAGTAGACAAGGCGTGATTAAATTCAGAGGTGGTACCCGTGCTGAATAAAGAGCTAGAGCTGACCTTGAGTCTGGCCTTCCAAGAGGCTCGCGATAAGCGTCATGAGTTCATGACAGTTGAGCATTTGTTGCTGGCGTTGTTGCGCAATCACTCTGCCATTGATGTGTTGCAAGCTTGTGGCATCGATATCGATAAACTACGCAGCAGTCTAAACGCTTTTGTCGAGTCAACGACTCCGCTGATTCCTATGGATGACGCTGAGCGTGAAACTCAACCCACCCTTGGATTTCAGCGTGTTTTACAGCGTGCTGTGTTTCACGTGCAGTCATCTGGAAAGTCGGAAGTGACTGGGGCAAATGTTCTGGTTGCCATTTTTAGTGAGCAAGAGAGTCAGGCTGTTTACTGCTTGAATCAACAGGGTGTTGAACGGATTGATGTGATCAACTATATCTCGCACGGCATTCCGAGGGTGCTCGATAGTGATCATCAGTTAGAAGAGGGCGAACAGGTAGATGAAGAGACTGATGGCAAGACAGACTCGAGTCCGTTATCCAAGTATGCCGTTAACCTGAATGCTCAGGCTGCGTTGGGGAAGATCGATCCTCTGGTTGGTCGTCAGCAGGAAGTGGAACGCGTCATTCAGATTCTATCTCGTAGGCGTAAGAATAACCCACTATTGGTCGGTGAGGCGGGAGTGGGTAAGACCGCTATTGCCGAAGGCCTGGCCAAGCTGATTATTGAGGATCAGGTTCCGGGAGTGATCGCCGATAGCGTGGTTTATTCACTGGATATGGGGGCGTTGTTAGCCGGTACAAAATATCGAGGTGACTTTGAAAAACGCCTAAAGGGGCTGCTGGCTGAAATCGTCAATAAACCCGGCAGTGTTTTATTCATTGATGAAATTCACACCATTATCGGTGCCGGTGCTGCATCGGGGGGCGCGATGGACGCCTCTAATCTGCTCAAACCATTGTTGAGCTCGGGTGAGCTGCGCTGCATTGGCTCGACCACTTACCAGGAATTTCGCGGGATCTTTGAAAAAGATCGCGCCTTGGCGCGTCGATTCCAAAAAGTTGATGTGCTGGAACCCTCTGTCGAGGAAACTTACCAGATACTTCAAGGGTTGCAATCGAGGTATGAAGAACACCATAAACTCAGTTATACCCAGGAGGCGCTTCGTGCCGCTTCTGAGCTTGCTGATCGCTACATCAATGACAAGCACATGCCCGATAAGGCCATCGATGTTGTCGATGAAGCGGGAGCGTATCAGCAGCTTAAGAGCGATGATGAGCGCAAGGATCTGATTGATGTCGCTGAGGTTGAAGCGATAGTCGCCAAAATCGCGCGTATCCCGCCTAAGAGTGTATCGGCGTCCGATAAGAAAGCGCTAGCTAAGCTCGAGGACAATCTCAAGATGGTCGTGTTTGGCCAAGAAAAGGCGATCGACCTGCTTGCTGCGGCGATTAAATTATCGCGTGCAGGGTTAAAGGAGCCGCAGAAACCGGTCGGATCATTCCTATTTGCCGGGCCAACGGGAGTAGGTAAGACCGAGGTGACCTCGCAGTTGGCTCGCATCATGGGGATTGAGCTAGTCCGCTTTGATATGTCCGAATATATGGAGCGGCATACCGTGTCGCGGTTGATTGGCGCACCGCCTGGGTATGTTGGCTATGATCAGGGCGGCCTCTTAACGGAAGCTGTCACCAAAACACCGCACTGTATTCTGTTGTTGGACGAAATTGAAAAAGCCCATCCCGATGTCTACAACCTGTTATTGCAGGTGATGGATAACGGCACGCTGACCGATAACAACGGCAGAAAAGCCGACTTCCGTAACGTCATCGTCGTGATGACTACTAATGCGGGAGCTGAAGATCTGAACCGTCGTTCAATGGGCTTCACTCACCAGGACCACAGTACAGATGGTCTAGAGGCGATCCGTAAGCAGTTTACGCCTGAATTCCGCAACCGTTTGGATGCGATCATTCAGTTCGCTTCTCTAGATACCGAGGTTATCAAGGGGGTTGTTGATAAGTTCTTGATCCAGCTGCAGGTCCAGCTTGACGATAAGAAAGTTCATTTGGTTGTGGATGAAGCGGCTCGAGATTGGCTGGCTGAGCGTGGCTACGATGAGAAGATGGGCGCGCGCCCGATGGCTCGTCTGATCCAAGAGGAGATCAAAAGACCACTGGCCGAACAGGTCTTGTTTGGTGAGCTAGTCAAAGGAGGAGAGGTGCAGGTATCGGTTGATGCTGATAAGTTGTGCTTCGCTTACGAGGCAGCTAGACAAGCTGCCCCATCAACGGTATAGAACTAATACGGTGATTAGCGGGCGCGGTAGACGATGCGTCCTTTAGATAGGTCATAGGGGGTGAGTTCCACTTTGACCTTGTCACCGGTTAGGATTCGGATGTAGTGCTTGCGCATTTTTCCGGAGATGTGGGCGGTGACAACATGACCATTTTCGAGCTCTACCCGGAACATAGTGTTCGGTAGGGTGTCGATAATGGTGCCTTCCATTTCAATACTTTCTTCTTTGGCCATTACAGGGCTTACCTCTGGTACCTAATTAGGTCTGCTACACGTGCTCTAAGGCGCGGTATTCTGCCGTATTTCTATGAGTTACGCAAAATATTTTCGGCGTTTAATTGTTCTATCTCTCCCTCAGGAAGATGAACCCAGTGACCAGCGATCAGAAGCTGGATCGGGCGGTAATTTACTTTGTAGGCCATTTTCTGACAATTCTTGATCCAGTAACCCAAATAAAGGTATGGCAGGCCTTCGCAGTGAGCGAGTTGGATCAACTTTAGGATGGCTAATTTACCCGGACTGCGGTGCTGCTCATCGGGATCAAAAAAAGTGTAAATGGCAGAGATGCCATGTTCAAGAAAATCCACCACGGCAACAGCAATCAGTGTCTTGCCTGCTCTGAATTCAACAAATCGGGTGCTGTATTGGGTATCCACTAAAAACGCTTGAAATTGCTCTTTGCTGGCTGGGTACATATCACCGTCAGCGTGGCGCACTCGTATATAGCGCTCGTAGAGTGCGTAGTATTCGTCGGTATAGGTGGGGTCGAAAGATTGAAGTTGGATATCATTGTTGAGGCTTAAGACCCGTTTCTGGCTTTTACTCGGGCGGAACAGGTCAACCGGAATTCGTGCTGATACACAAGCGTTGCAATGCTGGCAATGCGGTCGGTAGATATGATTGCCGCTACGTCGAAAGCCTAAGTCTGACAGCGTGCTGTAATGATTTTTATCTAGCTCGGCATTAGGGTCAACGAAGATAGTTTTGGCTTGTCGGTTTTCCAAGTAACTGCAGCTATGTTCCGGCGTGGCGTAAAACTGTAGCTGGTGTAAGTCAGTCACGATACTGGTATCGATTCATAAGGTTAGCTCCCAACGATGCAACTGCGGGCTGTCTATATACTGCTCGACAAGCTCGATGAATTCGGCTCTGGGCATCAGCTCCGCTCCCAGTGAAGACAAGTGCTCACTGTGGATCTGACAGTCTATCAAAGCATAGTCCCAATGCTTGAGTTGTTCGACAAGTGTCGCAAAACCAACCTTTGAAGCGTTGCTGGTGCGACTGAACATCGACTCGCCAAAAAATATCTTGCCGATAGCTAGGCCGTAGAGTCCGCCGACCAATAGGTCCTGTTGCCAAACCTCTACCGAGTGGGCAATGCCCTGCTTGTGGAGTTTGGCGTAGGCGCGCTGCATCGCCGGAGAGATCCAGGTCCCTGGCTCGTCGGTACGCGGCGCGGCACAGGCTGCGACTACCTCGCTAAAGCACTGATCAAAGCTGACACGTAAACGCTGGCTGCGGATCAGCTTGCGGAGACTGCGCGATACATACAGTTGATCGGGTTTAAGGACGCAGCGAGGGTCGGGGCTCCACCATAGAATCGGTTGCTGATCATCAAACCAGGGGAATATTCCGTTGCGATAGGCTTCGATAAGGCGAGCAGGGCTTAAATCACCACCAGCAGCTAGCAATCCATCGGGGTCAGCTAATGCAGTATTCACCGCAGGGAACTGGGTATTGTCGGGCTCTAGCCAGGGTATCTGAGGCATCAATTTGAAAACGGGCAGAGTTTTAGGTCTGCCCGTCGGTCACTATTTTTCGAGGTTGTCTAAGAACCGCTCTGCATCGAGCGCCGCCATGCAGCCGAAGCCAGCAGACGTGACTGCTTGACGATAGACCTGGTCGGCTACGTCGCCAGCAGCGTATATGCCGGGTATGCTGGTTTGCGTAGCATTGCCTTGTAGTCCACTTTGAATAGTCAGGTAACCGTTCTTCATGTCTAGCTGACCAGCAAAGATATCGGTGTTGGGTTTGTGGCCAATAGCGATGAACGCGCCCATGGTTTCAAGCTCTTTGGTCTCACCGCTGTTGACGTCTTTGATCCGGATTCCGGTAACCCCCATTTCATCGCCTAAAATCTCATCGACGGCATGATTCCATTCAACGTTAATATTGCCGTTTGCTACTTTTTCCATCAGGTGATCTTGAAGGATCTTTTCTGATCGAAGGCTGTCACGACGGTGAATCAGAGTGACCTCGGCGGCGATATTGGAGAGATAGAGCGCTTCTTCAACGGCCGTGTTACCACCGCCAACAACAACGACTTTTTGGTTGCGGTAGAAAAAGCCATCGCAGGTAGCACAAGCACTAACGCCTTTGCCTTTGTAGGCCTCTTCTGAATCTAAACCCAGGTACATCGCCGATGCACCAGTAGCGATAACCAGGGCGTCGCAGGTATAGGTGGCACTGTCACCGATCAGAGTGAAAGGGCGCTCGGATAATTTAACCGTATGGATATGATCGTATTGGATCTCGGTGTCAAAACGCTCGGCATGTTTTTGCATCCGTTCCATCAACTCAGGGCCTTGTACCCCTTCATGATCACCGGGCCAGTTATCAACATCGGTCGTGGTGGTTAGCTGCCCACCCGCCTGCATGCCGGTGATCAGTAGTGGTTTGAGGTTGGCGCGTGCTGCATAGACTGCAGCGGTGTACCCGGCAGGTCCTGATCCCAGTACAATTAGTCGGGAGTGTTTGGTTTCGCTCATGAGCTATCTCTGTGTCTGTTTTCAGGGTGTGTTAATCAATTGGCGCTAATCTTAATCGAATTTTTTACCGTTGTGGAATACGGCAGCGTATTCACTAAGAAAATTTGGCTCTGAGCTTATTCCTCTGAAAAGAGCAAGGAAGGAGTGGATGGCAGTCATCAGCAGCGCCAAAATATGTTACTTTTCCGTTTTTGAAGTAAAGGTAGCGGCAGCAGTATGACCGAGCGTCAGGCATTTATGGATTTTGTTTCCCGTGTAACGAAGGAAGGCGGCCTGATTGTATTGGTGGTGGGCTGCAGTTTCTTGCTGTTAGCACTCTGCACTTTTGATCCACTCGATCCAGGCTGGTCGCATTTAGGCTACACCGGTTCTATTCGCAACGCGGGTGGAGTGGCGGGTGCTTGGCTGGCTGATTTTAGTTTTTCAATGTTGGGTTACATGGCATTTGTGTTGCCGCTGATGCTGACCTACCGTGCCTGGCGTTTTTTACGAAGAACGCAACAGCGTTGGCAAGTCGCGTTGCCCTATATGCTATTACGAGCCTTAGGGGGCGTGCTGGTTATCGGAGCAGGCGCAGCGGTTGTGGCTATACATACTGATAATCAATGGCTAAACCTTCCATTCGAGGCGGGCGGTGTGGCCGGTTTGTCGCTGGCTAACATGGCACTGCAAGCGCTAGGGTTGATCGGCTCGACGTTGGTGCTGCTGGGAATTCTGCTACTTGGCATCACGCTCTTTACCGACCTATCCTGGATGAAGTTAGCGCAATGGCTCGGGGCCACCGTATTGGACGGGGTAGCCCGCCTTGGCCAGATTGGCGGGCAGGCTCGCTCTACGGTACAGCAGAGTATCAATCGTGCAGCCGATGAGCGCTCTCAGTACAAAGCCGATAGATTAATCTCGCCATCCTCAAAGGCAGACAATAAACCTGCCCCCCAGCTCGATCGCAAAACACGCGTGAGCACCGGTACGCATGTCGATTCGGCCAGTGAACTGGATAGTCGAGCACTGTTGATGCCTGCTGATGAGGCACCTTCTGATTTGGCAGTGTTGGATGAGCTTTCATCGCTCGATGTCAGTACCAAGCAGTCGACTGTTGCCGCGCCTAAGGAACTTAAGATTGTTCCATTATCGGAAACGATTCAGGCTATCGATGAGTCCGATGCCGAGTCTGCCAGCCCGAAACCCGCTGTTGCCAAGCCCGGTGTGCCACTCAAGCAGATTCCCAGGGTGACGATTTTAGATCCGCCCGAAGCCAAACGAGCACAAGGCTATAGCGCCGAGCAATTGGAAGATATGTCGCGGTTGCTGGAAGCTAAGTTGAAAGATTTTGGGGTGGTGGCTGAGGTGGTTGAAGTCAATCCAGGACCGGTTATTACCCGCTTCGAAATTCGCCCGGCTCCAGGCACCAAAGTCAGCAAAATTACCAATCTGGCCAAAGATCTGGCCCGTTCGATGGCGGTGATGAGCGTACGGGTGGTAGAAGTCATTGCCGGTAAATCGGTGGTAGGTATTGAAATTCCTAACGAAAGCAGAGAAATGGTGCGGCTACGCGAGGTGCTGGATGCGCCGGTCTATACCCAAGCTTCTTCTAGGCTGAGCTTAGGGTTGGGTAACGATATCGCGGGTAATCCGGTGGTGGTCAACCTGGGTAAGATGCCGCACCTGTTGGTGGCCGGTACCACAGGTTCGGGTAAGTCGGTTGGCGTCAATGCGATGATTCTGAGCTTGCTGTACAAGGCGACACCCGACGAGGTGCGGTTGATGATGGTCGACCCCAAGATGCTCGAGCTATCGATCTACGACGGTATTCCGCACCTGCTGACGCCGGTTATTACCGATATGAAGGAAGCGGCCACCGGCCTGCGCTGGTGTGTGGCAGAGATGGAACGCCGCTACAAACTGCTGGCCAAGATGGGCGTGCGTAATCTGGCAGGGTTTAACGATAAGGTCCGCGAGGCGCAAGCACGCGGTGAGCCTTTGCTTGACCCGCTGTGGAACCCGGTTGAACAGGGGTTTGAGGAGGGTGCGCCTGCCCCTGAGCTTGAGACGCTGCCCTATATCGTCGTGGTGATCGACGAGTTTGCCGACATGATGATGATTGTCGGCAAAAAAGTGGAAGAGCTGATCGCCCGCATTGCTCAGAAGGCGCGAGCAGCAGGGATTCATCTGATTTTGGCAACGCAGCGCCCTTCGGTGGATGTGATTACCGGTTTGATTAAGGCCAACGTGCCAACTCGGATCGCGTTCCAGGTCTCCTCCAAGATCGATTCGCGCACCATTTTGGATCAGGGTGGGGCTGAGAATTTGCTGGGTAACGGCGACATGCTGTATCTGCCCGCCGGTAGCAGCATGCCGGTCCGGGTCCACGGCGCTTTTGTCAGTGACGATGAAGTCCACCATACCGTCGAAGCGTGGAAAAAGTGGGGCCCAGCTGACTTTATCGAGGAGATTTTGATGGAGTCGGTCGATATGGATACCACCGGTGGCAGCGGTACGACCGGTTCGTTGTTCGAAGACGAACAGGATCCGCTGTACGATCAGGCGGTGGCCTTCGTCACTCAGACACGGCGGGCATCCATTTCGTCGGTACAGCGCAAGTTGAAGATCGGTTACAACCGAGCAGCGCGGATGGTTGAATCGATGGAGGCCGCCGGCGTTGTTAGCGAGGCCAGCCATAACGGTAGCCGCGAAGTGCTGGCCCCCCCGCCGGTTGGCGTGAATTGATGGAACTATTGATGAGAGTGTTAATGAAATCGTTCGTACTAATGTGCTCGATGTTGTTGTGTTCCGCCTCCTATGCAGAAACGGCGGTACAGAATTTGAATCGATTGCTGAGTGATGTAAGCAGCCTATCGGCGACTTTCGAGCAATTAGTGCTGGACGGAACCGGTGTTCGGCTACAGCAGGTGCAGGGCGAGATGACCCTGGCGCGCCCTGGAAGATTCAGTTGGCGTAGTGAGGAGCCGTTTCCGCAACTACTGGTGTCTAACGGCCAAACATTATGGCTGTATGATCAGGATCTGGAGCAGGTTACCCGCCAGCCGGTCGATCAAAAGCTAAGCAATACACCGGCATTGTTGCTAAGTGGTGATCTGGATAGCCTGCAGCAAACTTTCGATGTGCAAGGGCCGCTCGAAGGTGATTCGGGAGTCTATCGGTTGCGGCCGATCAGTGATGATGCGTTATTTGTGGTGATGCGAATACGATTTGAGCAGGGGGTGCCGGTAGAGATGCAACTCGAAGATAACCTAGGCCAGAAAACCAGCATTCACTTTAGCAATATCTTGATCAATCCCGAGGTGGAAGATGCGTTGTTCGAGTTTCAAGTTCCCGCCGGTGTCGATTTGATTACCGAGTAACGCAGGCTATGACCAGTGATCTATTTGAACATCAAGAGCTGCAGGGTTATCAGCCTTTAGCGGCTAAGATGCGTCCGCGTAGTTTGGACGACTACCTTGGTCAGAATCATATTCTGGGCCCCGATAAGGCGTTGCGGTCGGCGATAGAGCAGGGCTGCCCGCACTCGATGATACTCTGGGGGCCGCCCGGGGTCGGCAAGACCACCTTGGCGCGATTGATCGCCGAGCTGACCGACGCCCATTTTGAATCGCTATCGGCGGTACTTTCTGGGGTCAAAGATATACGCTTGGCGATTGAGCAAGCTCAACTTCATCGTTCCCAGTCTCAGCGCAAAACCATCCTGTTTGTCGATGAAGTGCATCGTTTTAACAAGAGCCAGCAAGATGCTTTCTTGCCGTTCGTTGAGGATGGCACGGTGATCTTTATCGGTGCCACCACCGAAAACCCGTCGTTTGAGCTCAATAGCGCCTTGCTGTCTCGTGCGCGGGTCTACTTGTTGCGCTCTTTGGATCAAAGTGTACTGGCAGATCTGGTGCGAAAAGCTCTGTGCGAGCCTCGTGGGCTGGGTAGTAAGAATATTCAGGTCGACGACGAGATGATTGAACGCTTAGCTCACGCGGCCGATGGCGATGGCCGGCGGGCGCTCAATCTGCTCGAAATCGCGGCCGACCTGGCCCGAATCGAAGGTGAAGCGTTGGTTGTCGATGCCAAGGTGATGGAGGAGGTGCTGCAGGCCTCCGGGCGTCGCTATGGCAAGCAGGGTGACCTGTTCTACGACCAGATTTCGGCGTTCCACAAGTCGGTGCGGGGTTCATCGCCGGATGGTGCCCTGTATTGGTACGCCAGAATGTTAGATGGCGGCTGTGATCCGCTGTATGTCGCACGCCGCTTAGTCGCCATCGCCTCCGAAGATATCGGTAACGCCGACCCGCGTGCGTTACAGATCACTCTTAATGCCTGGGATGCGTTTGTGCGCTTAGGACCCGCAGAGGGGAATAGGGCGATCGCCCATGCTGCTGTTTTCTGTGCCTGTGCACCCAAATCGAATGCCGTTTATCGCGCCTTTAACCAAGCGATGGCCGACGTGCGCGAAGATCCCTCTTACGAGGTGCCTGAACATCTTCGCAATGCGCCGACCAGTTTGATGAAGGATTTGGGTTACGGTGAGGAATACCGCTACGCTCACGACGAGCCCAATGGCTACGCGGCGGGTGAAAACTACCTGCCTGAAGCGATTCATCAGCGTCGTTATTATGAGCCCGAATCACGCGGCTTAGAACAAAAAATCGGTGACAAACTTAACCACCTGCGTGAGCTTGATCGGTCCAGCGATCGTCGGCGCTATAAGTAAGTGAGATAACTATGCTGCAGTTATTGTTGGTCGCTTTGGGAGGTGCGCTAGGTGCTGTTGGGCGTTATTGGGTCAGCGGCTATGTAGTTAACAATACCCAGCACTATCTGCCTTTGGGGACGCTGACGGTTAATGTTGTGGGGTCCATGCTGATGGGTGTGTGTTTTGTCCTGATCATGGAAAAAGCGCAGCTACCGCCTGCTTCACGGCAGTTGCTGATGGTCGGTTTTTTAGGAGCCTTCACGACCTTTTCGACTTTCTCATTGGAAACGCTGACGCTGATTCAGGAAGGTCATATCATGTCCGCGGTAATTTATATACTATTAAGCGTTTTATGCTGCATCGCCGCACTGGCGGCCGGTTTGTGGCTAACCCGTTTGTGGGTTTAATTCGATTCACTCTATTTAATAAGGCCATCTTGACCGATGCTCGATCCGAAACTTCTCCGAACCGACCTTGACACCGTAGCCCAGAAACTGCTCAAAAAGGGCTATCAGTTCGACACCAGTCGTTTTAACGCACTAGACGAAACCCGTAAGCGCCTGCAGTCGACTACCGAGCAGTTGCAGTCCCAGCGCAAATCGCAGGCGGCCAAGATTGGTATGGCCGCAAAAGCAGGCGAAGATATAGCACCGCTTAAGGCCGAAGGCGAGCGGATCAAACAACAGATCGAAAGTCTAGCCGGCGAATACAAACAGGTTCAGGATCAGCTTGATACCATGCTGATGGGTGTGCCGAATATTCCTGACGACGCTGTGCCTGAGGGAGCCACTGAAGACGATAACGTTGAGGTTCTCGTTTGGGGAGAGCCGACTCAGTTTGATTTTGAACCCAAGGATCATGTTGATCTGGGCGGGGCTAAGGGTGAGTTGGATTTTGAAACCGCCGCGAAGATTACCGGTTCGCGCTTTGCGGTGCTGCGTGGCAATTTGGCCCGACTGCATCGAGCCCTGACGCAATTTATGCTCGATGTTCAAACCCGTGAGCACGGCTACGAAGAGGTCTATGTGCCTTACCTTGTTAATGCCGACAGTTTGCGCGGTACCGGCCAGCTGCCCAAGTTTGAAGAAGATCTGTTCAAGGTGCCGGGCGATAACGATTTATACCTGATTCCTACCGCCGAAGTACCGGTGACCAATATTGCTCGCGATCGAATCTTTGAAGCCAAAGAGATGCCTCGTCGCTTCACTAGCCATACACCCTGTTTTCGCAGTGAGGCAGGCAGCTACGGGCGCGATACTCGGGGGATGATTCGTCAGCACCAGTTTGAAAAGGTCGAGATGGTCCAGATGGTAGAGCCGAGCCAGTCGGCTCAAGCACTGGAAGAGTTGACCGGCCATGCTGAGGCGATTTTGCAAAAGCTGAAGTTGCCCTACCGCAAAGTGATTCTGTGCGGCGGCGACCTCGGTTTTTCAGCCGTTAAAACATACGACCTTGAAGTCTGGCTACCGGGTCAGCAGAAGTACCGTGAGATCTCCTCGTGCAGCAATATGGGCGACTTTCAGGCGCGACGCATGCAAGCGCGCTGGCGTAACCCTGAAACCGGTAAACCCGAGCTGCTGCACACGTTAAATGGTTCTGGATTGGCGGTGGGACGAACGTTGGTTGCTGTGTTGGAAAATTATCAAACCGCCGAGGGTCAAGTACGGGTTCCCGAAGCGCTGCAATCTTATATGGGTGGCGTTACAGAGCTATAGCCTAGCGTGCCGCTGGCTGCTTTGTGGCTAGCGGTTGTTTATGCTTGGTTGATATCCTAGGCGGGTACAATAGATGATTTTTCGCAAGGTGGTTCATTATCTCTAGTCGGCGTGCTAGGCTGTTTTGTATCTGTACTCAGCTTTGTTAATAACGCTTTGCATTACAAATGGTTGGTTATGATATTAGTGTTGCAGCAGGCGAGAACCTGAATGAAATATTTGGCATCATTGCCACTACTCTTTGCGTTGCTTCTGCCAGCGCACGCAGACTTCTACGAAGGGCTTAAGGCGTACGAGCGTGGCGATCATGCTACCGCTTTAAAGCTTTGGCGTTCTTTGGCGATTCAAGGCAATGCCAGTGCTCAGTACGATTTAGGTTTGGTCTATCTATCCGGCGAAGGACTTGAAAAAGATCCCGTCAAAGCGGCTTATTGGTTTCGTAAAGCTTCTGATCAGAAACTCCCCCGTTCTCAAGCGATGCTTGGCACGTTGTATGAGCAAGGTGTTGGAGTCGCTCAAAACTATATGATGGCCGCTACGCTCTACCACAAAGCCTCTCAGGAGGGTGACCCGCTCGGGCAGTATCGTTTGGGGATGCTCTACAAAGATGGCAAGGGTGTCGTGCGTGATCTGTCTCAGGCGGTATTGTGGTTACGCCATGCTTCTGAGCGCGGCTTAGCCCCAGCTCAGCATAACTTGGGCGTTATGTACTACCGTGGACTTGGCGTCCCTCGGCGCTATAAAGAAGCGTTGAAGTGGCATAGTCGTGCTGCAGAGCAAGGCAATGTCGACTCAATCATCACCCTTGGCTTGATGCATTTTAAGGGCGAAGGGGTGGAGAAGAGTTTTAAAGAGGCGTATAGCTGGTGGAGTACTGCCGTTGCCGCCGGTGATGAGCAATCGCTCAGTGCCCGCGAGGCGGTTGCAGCGATGCTGAGTGAGTCCGATCTGGCTGAAGCCAAGAGGATCTCTGAAGTTAAACGCAAGCGAATTTTCCCTGATCCCTCCTCAAGTTAAAAACCATACTCTTATATGCGGTAGTTTCAGCGTATGGCTCTAATCTAGTGCTGCCATCTACGATTGTTTACTATCAATCGTTTTCTATCGCTTGGTATGGTACAAAACTCGTTCGAGTTAACCGTCTCACCGTTTGATATCAACAGACAAGGAATCCGTCTGATGTTCGAGTTGTACAACAATCGTCTGTTCAGAGCGCTGCTGGTTGTAACGTTAATTGTTTCGGTCAGCGGCGTCTGTATTATCAGCTTTCAGCAGATTCATCAGCGCTTGCTCAGTAGCCGGATCCATTTTATTGAAGAGAAGATCAACGAGATCGAGCAAGTTGTTGAGAGTTATCATCAGTTGAGTCTGTATGGTCGAATGACGTCAGAACAGGCTCAGCAGGCCGCCTTGCGTACTGTGTCAGAGATGCGCTTTGGTGATAATGACTATTTCTGGGTGGTCGATTTTGATGGCTTGTTTGTGATGCATCCGATCGATGAAACCTTGGTGGGGCGTCCTATTGAGGTGATCGATACCCGTGACGATGAGCCGCTGTTTAAGAAGGTGCCTCGAATGTTGACCGAACAGGGCGGAGGAGTGGTTCATTACCGTTGGCCCAAGCCTGGCTCTAAGCTGGCGGTCGATAAAATTAGTTATCTACGAAGTTTTGAGCCCTGGGGTTGGGGGCTTGGTAGCGGGGTTTATATCGATGATATCAATGGCCTGTTTTGGGAGGAGATCGAAAACCTGGTGATTGTCGGAGCTGTATTGATATTGATCTTGTTGCTGTTTTGGTATGGCTTTCAGCAGGCGATTTTTAAGCACAGTGGTTTGAATCGTTCGCAGTAGTGGTTGGCTGGATTGAGTCAGTCTCGGCGTAATTTATCCGACACCGCAATGGGTGATGGGAAATTAAAGATCACGATGTAAGACGAGACTAAAAAGGTCAGTATTGCCGTTGCTTGGATCAGGTGCGAGGCCTCCTGACCGATCAGCAGGGTGCTAGTCGCCAGATAGGCGATCAGCAGCGAGAACTCACTGGTTTGTCCGAGTCGAAACCCCACCTCCCAGCCCATCTGGCTGCTTTCGCTGATCCGCTGTAGCAATACTTTGAATACCAGCGGCTTGAGTGCCAAGACCAGCGCGGCGAGTATCACTGCAGGCACGATGACATCATCGAGTAGCGTCAGGTTGAAGCTTGCTCCGATCGAAAAGAAAAATAGAATTAAGAAAAAATCACGTAACGGCTTCAAGCTATCGGCGATATACAGTGAGATCGGACTGGTGGCTAAACTGACGCCGGCAACAAAAGCCCCGATCTCTGCAGACAATCCCATCGCTTGCGCGGCTTCAGCCAGCCCCAAACACCAGCCGATGGCGACTAAGAATATGTATTCGTGAAAACGGTCAAAACGTTGAATCAGTTTAAGCAGGATATATTTGACGAACACAAAGGCCGAGCCGATCAGTAATGGGAAGGCCAGTAGAGTTTTCAGGTAGACCATTGGGCCGACGTCGTTTGAGCTGGAACTGCCGATAGCTAGCAGTGCGACGATAGCGATAACGTCTTGTAGTAGCAGCAGTCCCACCACCAGTTCGCCCGTATGTTTATGATGCAGCACAGTTGTCGGGAGTAGCTTGATCCCGATAATCGTACTGGAGAACATCAGCGATATACCGATAATCACACATTCGGTTTCAGTGTATCCAAACAGTTTACCCGTGCCGTAACCAATCCCTGCAAATGCAATTGAGCTAAATACCGCCACCAAGGTGGCCTTCTTTAGCATGTGATATAGGTGGCTAGGCTGCATGTCGAGGCCGAGTAAAAACAGCAAAAAGATAATTCCCACCTCGGAAATATCCGCCAGCAGGTGGGTATCAGAGACCATCTCAGCGCCGTAGGGCCCCAGCAATGCGCCAAGTACGATATAGGCGACGAGTAGGGGTTGTCGGGTGTATAGAGCCAGTGTGGCGACAATGGCGGCGCCGGTGAAGATAAGAAAAAATGAAAAGACTAACGATTGTTCCATTGTGTGTCCGAATGCAGCAGGGGTTTGGTTATCGCAGCGTCAGCCAAATAACCGAGGAAGTAGATTGCATTATGAAGCATGAACCGAGGAAGGCAACGGCGTTGTAGATTGAAATGGTTGCGTTATAGACGAATGTTAGCCCAGCGCTTTTTGGACCAAAGGTAGCCGAACAGGACGGATGAAAGACCTCGATGGATCAACTGTACTACCCATATTGCGGTTAGTCCGCCGCCCAGAATGGGGCCGACCAGCCAGGCTAATGGCAGGTAAAAACCCCATTGACCAAACGTCGTGATCCACATAACCGTGCGATTTGCGCCCGCCCCTAGCATTGCCTGGGTAAAGACAATGGCAACCGCATCGATACAGATTGCCAAGCATGTAATGCGCAGCGGTATCAGCGCTTGTTGAACCAATGTTGGTTCGTGGATAAACAGCGACAGTATCTGTTCGGGGAACAGCCATAACGGCAGGCTCAGAAAGGCCAACATCCATACTGCCACTTTGACGGTATCCCAGCCCCATTCGCAAGCCTGATCTGGCTGCTTGCGCCCTAGCGAGTGGCTGACCAGGGTGGTGGCAGCCATACCAAGCCCTACTGCAGGGAGAATCAGGAATAGCGATAGGTGGGTCAGTACATGGGCGATAGCCAGTTCGTGAGTGCCAATCTGGGCGATAATCCAGAACAGTAGTGTGATGCTGGTGGCAAACATAAACTGTTGTAGAGAATTTGGAATAGACAGCCGCATCAGGCTGGTGAAAGTTTGTCGATCGGGTAGCTGTTTGAGGAACCCGCGTGTGCGGGCGTGCTTTAGCGTCATCAGGGTATACATGATCGACCCCAAAAACAGTGATAGCGTGGTGCCTAATCCTGCTCCCGGCGCGCCTAGTTCAGGCAGTCCAAAGGCACCGTAAATCAGACCGTAGCTGATCGTGACGTTAAACAGGTGGACGATGATCAGCACCCGTAGGTAGGTCAACGGTTGGTTGATGCCGTTCCAGTAACCGCGAAACGAGAGGTTAAGCCCAACCGCCAGTAAGGCCATGACTCGAAAATCAAAGTAGGGTTCGGCTATGGAAGTAACGGCAGGGTCATTGCTGATCAGGCTGACAATGTCTTTGGCGAAATAAAGGCATAACGCGGTGAGGGGTAGGGTGAACAGGAGTGCGGTGAGTAGGCCGCCATTGAGCGGTATGGCTTTTTCCTCTATCCGCCCTTGGCCGTGCCGCCGAGCCACCATAGCCTGTACGCCCGATGATAGCCCCATAATCAATGCCACAGCCATAAAGTTTGCATAGCCGC
>JBALWS010000186.1:0-6197 GCA_036960405.1 Halopseudomonas sp.
GAAACAGTGGCGATTTCTGGTAACAAGATCGCTTGCTTGTGCTGCGCACAGGCTTAAGCGATTTGACTGCGTCGCTGCGCCGCGTTGCGGCTGGTCACCAGGGTTTGTGATAAGAAATTTGTTAAACATGGTCATTATCCTTAGCCCTGAATCCAGTTGGGTTTACGCTTCTCTAGGAAGGAGCTAAGTCCCTCTTGGCCCTCTTCGCTGACGCGGATATCGGCGATACGGCTGGCGGTGTCTTCGATAACGTCGTTGGTGATCGGCTTGCTGCTGACCGCGTAGATCAGCGCCTTGGCAGCTTTGAGTGCGCAAGGGCTGTTGTTGAGTAGCTTTTTAACCAGCGCGTCTTTGGCGGAATCGAGTTGCTCGTTAGTTTCGACCAGCTCGTGTACCAGTCCCCACTCTTTGGCCTGAGATGCGTTGAACGCCTCGGCGGTGAGGAAGTAACGCCGCGACTGACGCTCGCCGATCGCTTGCACGACGTAGGGGCTGATCACAGCAGGAATCAGACCGATTTTGACTTCGCTGAGACAAAACAAGCTGGCCTCGGTGGCAACTACCATGTCGCAGCATGCCGCTAGCCCGACAGCACCGCCGTAAGCGGCGCCCTGTACCAGCGCAATTGTCGGTTTGGGCAACTCGTTAAGACACTGCATCAAGCGGCCTAAACCACGAGCGTCGACCAGGTTCTCCTGATGCGAGTTTTTGGCCATCCGCTTCATCCAGTTAAGGTCGGCGCCGGCGGAGAAGTTTTTACCTTCTGAACGCAACACCAGAACGCGGATCTGCGGCGTTGCAGCGATCGTTTCTAAGTGCTCGATCAGGGTGTTGATGACGTTGTCGTCGAAGGCGTTGTGAACTTCGGGGCGATTGAGGGTCAGTGTCGCGATACCACGCTCATCGGTGTTGAATAGAACCTGTGAATTGCTCATGTTGCTGCTCCCCTTACATCCGGAACACGCCGAAACGTGTCTCTTCAATCGGCTTGTTCAGTGCTGCGGCCAGTCCCATACCCACTACGTCTCGGGTCTGTACTGGATCGATGACGCCGTCATCCCACAGCCGGGCGCTGGCGTAGTACGGGTGTCCCTGATGCTCGTACATATCCAAAATGGGTTTCTTGTAGACCGCTTCCTCTTCCTCGCTCCAGCTTTCACCGGTGCGGTCTTTGGCATCGCGGGTAACCTGCGCCATAACACCCGCCGCCTGTTCGCCGCCCATTACCGAGATACGCGCGTTAGGCCACATCCACAAGAAATTGGGATCGAAAGCCCGGCCACACATGCCGTAGTTGCCGGCGCCGAAACTGCCGCCGATGATTACGGTCAGTTTTGGCACATTGGCACAGGAGACGGCGGTGACCATTTTGGCACCGTGCTTGGCGATCCCTTCGGCTTCGTATTTGCTGCCGACCATAAAGCCGGTGACGTTCTGCAAGAACAGTAATGGGATCTTGCGCTGGCAGCACAGCTCGATAAAGTGCGCGCCTTTCTGCGCGGCTTCGGAGAACAGTACGCCGTTGTTGGCGACGATGCCGACCGGGTAGCCATGAATGCGGGCAAAACCGGTCACCAGGGTGGTGCCATACAGTTTTTTGAACTCGTCGAAATCTGAACCATCGACGATGCGGGCGATCACTTCGCGCACATCGTAGGGCTTGCGCAGGTCGGTACCGACCACGCCGTACAACTCTTCGGCACCGTATAGGGGAGGCACGGAGGGCTGGATATCCAGATCGATTTTCTTGAAGCGATTGAGTCGAGAGACCGATGAGCGGGCAATCTCCAATGCGTGCTTGTCACTCTGGGCGTAATGGTCGGCCACACCGGAGGTCTTGCAGTGGATGTCGGCACCACCCAGGTCTTCGGCGGTGACGACTTCGCCGGTAGCGGCTTTGACCAGCGGAGGTCCCGCCAAGAAGATGGTGCCCTGGTTGCGGACGATTATAGATTCGTCGGCCATCGCAGGCATATAAGCACCACCGGCGGTGCACAATCCCAAGACGACGGCGATCTGCGGAATGCCCTTAGCGGACATGCGTGCTTGGTTAAAGAAGATATGACCGAAGTGTTCGCGGTCTGGAAACACGTCGTCCTGACGCGGCAGGTTGGCACCGCCCGATTCCACCAGATAGATACAGGGCAGGTTGTTCTGCTCGGCGATGGTCTGGGCGCGTAGATGTTTTTTGACCGTCAGCGGGTAGTAGGAGCCGCCTTTTACCGTAGGATCGTTGGCGACAATCATGCAGTCCTGGCCACTGACTCGCCCGATTCCGGTGATGACGCCGGCGGCAGGAACATTCTCACCTTCGTAGACACCTTCAGCCGCTAGTTGTGACAGCTCCAGAAAAGGGGAGCCTTCGTCTAGCAAGTGGTTGATGCGATCGCGGGGCAGTAGCTTGCCTCTGGCCTCATGGCGGTCTCGGTATTTGTTACCACCACCGAGTTCTATTGAAGCCACTTTGTCGCGGAGGTCGTTAACGACCTCTTGCATAAGTGATTGGTTGTTAATGAACTCTTCAGATCGTGGGTTGATCTTGGATTCGAGGATGGCCATGGCTGGGTTCCTGTTGAGTCGCGTTCTGTTTCGGGTACAGCTTTAAAGTGTTGCCAAGGTTAGAGGAAGTTTACGTAAACGTAAAGCACTTTGGTGCGTTGATAACATCGTATGTCTAGAAAAGGTTATAGCAGTTTAGTCGTTTTCTGCGGAATCGCTGGGCAGTTCGCGCAGCGCTTTCATGCAGCGTTCTTCGGTAGTTTCCAGCTCTAGCCGGATCACCGCGATATCACGAATCTGCTGTTCCAGTGCCTGTTTTTTCTGCTTGATAATGTTGAGCATCTGGTTCAATTGAATCGAGCTGCTGCTCGGGCTGGCGTCATAGATATCAATGATGTCGCGGATTTCGGCGAGCGAGAAGCCGAGTCGTTTACCGCGCATAATCAGCTTTAAGCGAACATGATCACGACGCGAATAGATCCGGGTTTGGCCGCGGCGGGTCGGTTCGATCAACCCCTGATCTTCGTAGAAACGGATGCTGCGTGTGGTGATGTCGAATTCGCGAGCAAGATCGCTGATCGAAAAAGTCTGGTCCATGGTGCCTGCCGAGTGAAAAGTAGTGAATACGGTAACTATTGCTTTACGTTAACGTAAAGTTTTTCGTAGTTCAATCGGTTGTCGGCTCTGTTGCTGACAGATCAACGATGTCGCTCTCTGGTTCTGATGGTTCGGCTGGTTCTGCTGTTTGGGTATAGCAGCCAAATGCATGCTCGAGCTGCTCGATTAGCAGCTGGTGGTATTGACTCAGTGCTGGCGTTGCTTGGCTGGCTTGCGCGTTAGCCGAATCCAGTAGGCTTTTGATATTCCAGCCTAACCGTTTAAACAACCAGAGTAGTTCGTATTGCATCGCATCGATCTCTTTCAGATCGATTTGGGAGCTGGAATCGGATTGATCCAGCTCGCTCATCAACCACTCGCTGAGTTGATCGTCATTGAGGCCTGAAACGCTCAACACATCGATGATCGATGCCATCATCGCCGCAATGCTGGTGCATTCGCTTTGATCGCAATTGAGTGTTTGTTGGTTAAGTTCGGTCAGCGGACTGAGGAGTGACTTGATCAGTTGGTTGATCTGCCGCACGCGTTGCAGGTTGACCGGTTGAAGGGATGCCTCAGAATCGGGCGTGGAGCGTGCCAGGATTCGCATCATCGCTGTATGGATAGCTTGGTTGAAGCTACCGCGGTGAATCTTGAAATAGGGCACTGCGTCATGGACCGAGCTTTTCGACTCGCTCAGTTCGTTGGTGCACATGCTGTGAAGCAGGTCGGCACCGGATATCACTTGTCCCAGTAGTCCCAGCTTTTCTGGCTCTTTGCGAGTGGGGTAGCCGGTACGATCAAGCCGCTCGTGATGCTCAAGAATACCCCGCCCAATCGATTTGGATAGGCCACACTCATCGGCACAGCGCTGGCCGATGACGACATGGCTTTGCAGTGCGCGCCAGTTCTCCTCGCTTAACGGCGTTTGTGTCTGTACGTCGGCGGAAATATGCAGTAAACCGATATCGTGTAACAGCCCACAAATATAGGCTTCTCGACATGCGTTGGGTTTGAGTCCCATCTCTTTGGCGATCAGCGCAGCAGCCCAGCCGGTAAACAAGCAGTGTTCGAATAGCTTGGGTAGTTGCTGCGACATCACCGACAGCTTTTGGCGAATCTGCAGCGGCAGGTTTTCAGACAGGCAAATATGCCGAAAGGGGTCTTCGAAGTGGTTGTTTTGGTGCAGTCGCCACAGTTCGGGAGCGCGCTCCAGCATCAATAACCCTTGTTGGAAGACCTGCTTATCGCTGAAGGTGGTTTTGAGCGCGATCTGCTGATCCAGACTTTTTTTCAGTGGGTGCTGGTTGAGCTGTTTTTGCGACTGACGATTGATGCGACTGCCTTTGGCGATCAGCAATACACCAAATTGATTGTAGATATCCTCGCTAGCGGTCACTTCCTGCGAGTCGTTCAACTCGGTCAGGTGCTGTAAGTAATGGTTGGGTTGAGCCGCTGCATCGTTGGTGTCTACCATAACGTCTACATCATATCCTTGAAACAAAGCATGATCGTAGGCGGATAAACGGTATGGGGCAATAGCGCAAAAGGGTGAATATGGCAGCCGCTAGTGTATCGCTACCGCGGCGTATTTTAAGTAAAATGCTTTCAAACGCTTGGTCATCGCCAAGCCGCATCCAGATCTTCTCTCCTTAGGGTAATCATGAAAAAAACATTTGTACTGACCCATCCGAAAACTAAAGTTGCTCGTTTGTTTGAATCGGCCAAACATGACGTTAAAAAATATTTGAGAAGAGAGCGCAATAAGGCGTTGCCCGAAGGTGCTGACTATTGGGATTTTGATTGCAAATACGGCCATACCGAGAAAGAGGCCAGGGTGATCCATCTGTCAGAGATTAATAAATGTATCGATGAGGTCGAACAGTTAGGTCTGGAATCGTTTTATCTGGAGATTTTGGCAAAGCCGGGGCATCGCACCGAAGAGCCCGAATCGTAAAAGCTTGTTGACCGGAAACAGACCCGCCGTGAGGCAGTGGCTGTCACTGTTCGCCAATACAGTCAGTAACGTGGAAGGGGCTGATGATTGACCTTGAGAAGGGCGACCAAGAGTACCTAGCCAAGCGTTTCGATGGATTGGATCTGTCCGGTGAAACGCTCTTCTCCGCTGAGTTTGATGGTTGCACCTTTAGCGAGTGTAATTTCAGCGAAGCCGTTTTCCACAAGTGTAAGTTCTTGGATTGCAGCTTCGTCAAATGCAATCTCAGTGTGGTGCGGCTGCAATACAGCCAGTTTTTAGAGGTGACGTTTGATCGCTGCAAAGTGATCGGCGTGGACTGGACCCAAGCTACTTGGCCGACAATCGCTTTATCATCGTCGATCAAATTCAGTCAAAGCATTCTTAACGACTCCTCTTTTTTTGGTTTGAATTTGCAGCAGCTCGCCATCGAAGACTGTAAGGCTCAGGATGTGGACTTCAGAGAAGCAAATCTTCGGGAAGCCAATTTCAGCCATACCGACCTGTCGCATAGTCTGTTTAATCATACCAACCTGAGCGCTGCAAACTTCGTCGAAGCGTTCAACTATCATATCGATATCCATTTTAATGAGGTCAAAGGTGCAGCCTTTAGCCGCCACGAAGCGGTCAGTTTGCTCGATAGCCTCGGGATTGAATTAGTCGATTAGTACTCGCTCTGAGGCACACGCTTATGGATCAGATTCTTATCTATTCGGATAGCCTGACGTGGGGGATCATCCCAGACACCCGCAAGCGGTTGCCCTTTGATAAACGCTGGCCGGGTGTGTTTGAGGCTGCGCTTAACAGCAAGGGGCTTAATGTTCGGGTTGTTGAGAACTGCCTGAACGGCCGTCGAACGGTCTGGAGCGATCCTTTCAAAGCGGGGCGGGACGGCTCGCAGGGGTTGGCGCAGGTGTTGGAGATGCACGCACCACTCAAGCTGGTGGTGTTGATGCTTGGGACCAATGACTTTCAAGCGACCCACGACAATAACGCTTGGCTGTCCGGCCAGGGAACGGCTCGGTTAATCAATATTATTCGCCAAGCTCCGATCGAGCCGGGTATGCCTATCCCGGAGATATTGATCGTCGCGCCGCCGACCATTATTGAGCCGAAGGGTGTCATC
>JBALWS010000187.1:0-6133 GCA_036960405.1 Halopseudomonas sp.
CCAGCCAGCGCGTTGCCGCCGAGTGCGCCTACCATCGCGGTGTCGATCAAATTCAGCAAGCTTTGTGAAAGCATGCCCCCCATGATCGGTAGTCCAAGCGTTAAGATCGACTTAAGGCGTTGTTTGTCTAAATGTAATAGCAACGTGGGCGGCGGTCAGTTAAGAATACAGGGGCGCAATTCTAGCAGATTCGGAGTATCAGGTGCGGCTGATAATAACCTACTAAAAAAGTAGGGTTCATAATTGCGCTGGAATCGCTTAGAATGGTCTCATTGTTATCTAGTAGGTAGTTTTTTTCGATGCAGAATTACGATATTACGATCACCGATAGTGCTCAGAACTATCTGGCCGAGTTGCTTGAAAAGCAGGCTGTTGAAGGCATTAGTGTACGGATCTTTATTACTCAGCCCGGTACGCCCTATGCTGAAACCTGTCTGGCGTACTGTCGTCCTGAAGAGATTCAGGAGAGCGATGATGTGATGCCGCTCGAACAGTTTAAGGTTTATCTTGAGCCAAACAGCTTGAAGTATCTTGAAGAGGCGGTTGTCGATTATGCCGCAGATAAGATGGGCGGCCAGTTAACCATTAAGGCACCCAATGCCAAAGTGCCTAAAGTCAGTCCTGACAGCCCGATAGAGGATCAGATCAACTACGTCCTCTATAACGAGATCAACCCCGGCCTGGCTTCACATGGTGGAGAGGTGTCGTTGATAGAGGTGGTGACCGAGGAGCAGGGTGACTTCGCCGTGCTGAAGTTTGGTGGCGGATGTCAGGGGTGTAGTGCGGTAGATATGACACTCAAGGATGGTGTAGAGGCGACCCTGATTGAGAAGGTGGTAGGCTTGGCTGGTGTACGAGATGTTACCGATCACTCTGTTACAGATAACGCCTATTATCAATAAGATAGATTGACAACGCGATGTCGTCTGGCATTGTGTGACAAATAAAAAAGGCTCCTTATGGAGCCTTTTTTATTGCGTGTTAATCAACTAGCGGCGGGCAGGCAGGGCCTGTTTTAGTTTTTGCTGCATGTCGCGCAGGGTCTGTTCTGTGGTGCTCCAATCGATGCAGGCATCGGTAACCGACACGCCGTATTTTAGCTGGCTCAGGTCTTTGGGGATCGATTGATTGCCAAACTCCAGATTACTTTCCACCATCACGCCGACGATGGTTTTGTTGCCTTCGAGAATCTGGTTGGCAACATTCTCCATAACCAAAGGCTGGAGGGCCGCATCTTTACTGGAGTTGGCATGGCTGCAGTCGACCATGATGTTGGTGCTGATTCCAGATTTTTGCAGTGCTTGCTCGCATAACTGGACGCTGACAGAGTCGTAGTTTGGCTTGCCGCCTCCACCACGAAGTACCACGTGACCGTACTGGTTACCTCGGGTTTGGATCACAGCCACCTGGCCGTCGCCGTTGATTCCCAAGAAACTGTGCGAATGACTAACCGACTGCAGTGCGTTGATTGCTACCGTCAGGCCACCATCGGTGCCATTTTTGAAGCCGACAGCGCTGGAAAGACCGCTGGCCATCTCTCGATGGGTTTGTGATTCTGTTGTCCGGGCCCCAATCGCGGACCAAGCGATCAGATCTTGCATATATTGTGGTGAGATCGGATCGAGTGCTTCGGTTGATAAGGGCAAGCCCATGTCGGCAAGATCAATCATCAGTTGACGACCGATTTGCAATCCCTCTTCGATCTCGAACGAATCATTCATATGTGGGTCGTTGATTAATCCCTTCCAACCCACGGTTGTGCGAGGCTTTTCAAAATATACCCGCATAACGATATAGAGTGTGTCTTTGACTTCGTCGGCGAGCTTTTTTAGCCGGCGGCCATACTCCAGCGCCGCTTCGGGATCGTGAATAGAGCAGGGGCCAACGACAACAAACAGCCGATGATCTTTACCATCAAGAATGTTGCGTACCACCTCGCGGCCTTCAAGAACTGAGCGGCGGGCGGCGTCTGTTAGCGGTACCCGGCGCTTGATCTCTTCTGGAGTGATCAGTACAGATTGAGATTCGACGTTTAGGTCATCAACGCGAAGATCGGTCATTACATGTTCCTATTTAACAGCGTCCGGGTCTGGCTAGATAACGAGGTGCAGCCGCGGGTTATAAGGGGTGAGTCGACGTTTGTTGCCGTCGCTGCTGGTTTTAACATATCTAGCTGCGTTGCACCATTGGTTCTCTTGTCATGGGTTAACTTGCAGCTCTTGAAAATGCTGACTCTCGGGAAAATATAGTGCAGTTCTGATCGGCCGAGGCTCGATCGCTTTAAACGCGCGGGCATAATTTTGCAGTTGCGGCCGGTAGCGTTCTGACTCGCTCTGGATAAATTGCTCGAAGGTTTCACCGTCTGGGCAGGCGGCGGTTTTGTAATCGATAATCCAGCGAACACCGTCGCTATCGATGAAAGTACGATCGATGATGTAGTGGATCGTCTTAAAACCGTTGTGCTGGCTCAGCGGTAATTCGCACGCGCTTTGCTGATGGCTGGGGTCTAGTATCCAGCGTCCGCGAGTATCGAGCAGGGTGTTGCTGACCAAGCGTTGCACACGCTGTAGCGCCTGATCGAGTTCGGCTTTGCCCAGGCCGAGTTGTTGCAATTGGATTTTCCACATCGGCAAAAAACTGCTGAGATCACTTCCGACTACGTGGAGACCGGTATCGCTTAGCTGTTTGAATATTTGATGGACCAGCGTTCCCGCCAGTCTGGGGGACTGTTGCCAGTTGGGTTCGGGCAGGTTTGAATCGTCCTCCCAGTCAGGCCTGGAGAGTTCCGGCAGTAGTTGTTCATCTGCTGGTATCGGAGGCTGCCAATGACTGGCGATTCGTTCTATCTGGCTCAGCTGTGAATTTTGCCCCGTCGGCTGTAGCGTTTCCGGTGCATGGTGGAGGCTAAAATCGGTGTTGATCTGCTGCCAAATACTGGCAAGTAATGAGTCTTTGTTGGGCGGCTTGAGTTCACCGTCTTTGCCGCTGCCAAGGTTGGCGGTCAGGTATAAGCGATTGATGGCGCGGGTGGCACCGACATACAGCAAACGGGTCGACTCCATTCGTGCTCGTTCCTGTGCTTCGCTGCTCAGGTATTGATAGATCGGCTCTTGGTCCTGGTCGCGAGGGGCAAGCGGGGCTAGCAGCAACTCTTCCTGGCCGTTGCTATCGAGTCGCAGCTGCCATTGGAGCAGCGGTTTGTCAGGGTTGGGCGGACGACGGTCGAGCCCGGCTAGAATCACTGTGTCAAATTCCAGTCCTTTGGATTTGTGAATCGTCATAATTTGCAGCCGAGAGTCGGCATCCGATGCCGGCTGCGCGTAGAGCTTTTGCAATGCCCGCTCAAAGCCTAGCCAATCTGCTAGTCGGCCACCTTGATCATGCTGTTCGAGTAGGGCCAAGGTTTTGTCGATATCCTGGTGTTGAGCCGAATCTAAAGTTGCCGCGCCGCCCAGTTGAAGCCAGCAAAGCTCGATGCTATCCCTCAACGAGCGGCGTTGGCGTTGCTGCCAAGTATGGTTAACGACACCGTAAAAGCGGGTTAGCAGTGCTTGCCCGGTCGCTGATAACTGAGGCTGTTCGATCAGGTGTTGGATGCGACTCCAGATCGGTGTGTGCAATGCTTCAGCGCCAGCAATAACTAATAGGTCGGCGTTATCCAGGCCGCACCAAGGGGCGCGCAACAGGGCTAGCCAAGCGATGCGGTCAGCTGGGTTGGCCAGCGCTCTGGCTAGTGACAGCAGGTCAACCACCCACATCCGGCTGGCGAGCGGGTCTAGATCGGTGGCTTGCCAGCTCAGGCCTGCTTGGCGTAAGGCTGGCAGTATCGCTCTTAGGTGAGGACGATTGCGTACCAGAATCGCGATACTGCCCTGCGGGTCGTCGAGGCGGCTAGTTTGAACCAGTTCAACCACGCGCTGAGCTTCAGCTTGGGCCTTGCTATGCGTATCCGGGTAGTCGACCAGGCCGTGCAGTGAGACGGCAGGGCCTGGTAGTGGCGGGTTGAAGGCGACCGAATCAGAGTAACTGACCGCGCCGCGTGAAATATCGTCTGCGGCCGGAAAGGCGCCTTTGAACACATGGTTCACCCACTCGACGATCTGCCGCTGCGAGCGGAAGTTGACTGACAGGTCGGCGGCGTCGAGTTTGACCTCACCGATACCGTGACGGCGGGCCTCTAGAAACAGTCCAACATTGGCGTCTCTGAAGCCATAGCAGGACTGCATCCCGTCTCCGACAATAAACAGGGTTCGGCCATCACTGTTTTGCCAGCCGTAGGTCAGTTTTTTAAGCAGTTGGATCTGCGGCGAGGCGGTATCTTGGAACTCATCGACCAGAATGTGGCTGATGCGGTAGTCGAGTAGCAGCGACAGGTCGGTGGGCTGGTCCTCTTCTCCCAGCGATTGCAGTGCGGCGGCGGTGATTTGAGCGTAATCGACCTGAGCCTGTTCGCTAAAGCAGAGCCATAGCTGGGCGACCAGATTGGGCAGCACCTGGGTCAGGGCGTCGAGGATACGCCACTGGCCGTCTTGATAGCGTGCGGCCGGTAGCAGCTTGAGGCGCCTCAAGCGCGGTAGTAACTCTGCCTGTTCAGTCAGCAAGCCAATCAGCTCAAGCAGTTCGCTTTTCTTGGCTTTGGCCAGCTCTTTCTCCTGCTTGGTTTTGCCGGCAGGAAAACCATTTGCAACAGTGATGCTACGACGCCAGTTTCCCTCTTTGGTCAGCAGTAGCTCGGCCAATGCCCGCCACGGCCCTTGTTGCTCCACCTCTGCAGCGGGTAACTGCGCCAAGCCCAGGCAATCGCGTACGCAGGACTCTCGGCCATCCTGGTGTAGGTTCTGGGCCGCGTAGTCTGCCAGCGCTGCCAGGCTGCTTGAAAACGGCAGCAGTAATCGCTGGATGCCGGACAGCTCGTCGATTACGAGTTGTTCCAGCGCAGCTTCGAGGATGGGCCTAGCCTGGCGTAGCTGTTCACCGCTACCGATTAACGGCAGCCATTGATCGCGACGCGCCAGCATCGACATCAGCAATGACTCGGCTCGATCTATGTTGTTGTCGAGATGCAGCAGTATGCGTCCGAGAGGTTCGGCTAGTTGCGGATTGGTTTCGAGTTCGCCCAGTAAGCGTTGTACCGCTTGCTGATAGAGGGCGGTGGCATCTGGAGCGATATCGGGTTGGAAGCCAAACTGTGACTGCAGCGGTAGTTGTCGGGTAAGGCTGGCGCAGAGCGAGTCGATGGTCATGATCTGCAGTCGAGCCGGGTTGTGCAGCAGGTTCCAGTTGTGTTCCTGGTCGTTGGCCAGCGCTGCCCGGGCCAGTTGCCAGGTTTGACGTTGGTATTCGGATTCGGGAGACTGGTCGTGTTGGGCTAAGCGCAATGCCTTCAGCAAGCGGTCGCGCATCTCAGCGGCGGCTTTGCGAGTGAAGGTGATGCTGACCACCTCTTCGGGGCGCTTTACCCGGGCCAGTAGTACCAGTATCCGCTGGGTCAGTAGCTCTGTTTTTCCGGAGCCAGCAGGGGCGCGGACACTGAAAGAGCGGCTGGGGTCGAGCGCCCGCTGACGGTTGCCAAGATCGATCGGTTCAGCCATGGTTTGACTCCATCTCAAGGCCTGTCTTTATGGGTAGTTGCTCGCTGTGTGTCTCTCCTAGCCGGTCCTGTTCGTAATGACGGTTGAGCGGTTGCAATTGCGAATACTGATACACGTTGCCGTCCAGCGGAGAAACACTGACTTGACCGGTCAAAAAATCGGACATCAATTGTTCCAATGTTTGCTGCCATAGCTGGGTCATTTGCTCCCAGTCTTCGCAGGGAGGATTGCGCAATTGGCCTAAAGGCTTGACCCCCGCAGCTGGTTGGCCGTCGCTACAAACGCCTTTGAAGGTCACTTCGCTGGCGTTCACCTGGCCGAAAGCGAGCCCTGATACTGGGTGGCGAGTGGCGAAACTGTAAAGGGGGAGTTGCGGCTGACGCGGTCTGTCTCCAAACCAATCGGTGACATTTGGGGTGCCCGATTTGTAATCGATGAGTAGGTCGCTGCCGTCTTGAAGCCGGTCGATTCGGTCTATGCGTAGTTTTAGCGGCATTCCGAGTAGTTCGGTGTTGAGGGCTTTTTCGATCGCCACCACACTG
>JBALWS010000188.1:0-6113 GCA_036960405.1 Halopseudomonas sp.
CCTGGGATTCGAGAGCACTCAACTCAACCTGCTGCTCTAGCATTAAACGCTGGTTGCCCAGCAATAACGGTTGTTGATCAACCTCGGCGCGGACCCCCAAACCCTCTAGCGCATGAAAGCCATCGACGATTAACGATTGATCATACTCACGACTGTATTCGCACAACGCCGTCGCTAAGGGGTGTTGCGAATTCTGCTCTATGGCGAAAACCGATGCCAGCAGCCGTGATGCCTCAACGCCCTCGGCCAATTGCATCCCAACCACTTCGGGGCGCCCCTGAGTCAAAGTACCGGTTTTATCCATCACCAGGGTGGTCAACGTGCTCGCTCTCTGTAGCGCATCGCCGTTGCGAATCAACACCCCCAACTCGGCAGCCTTACCGATACCGATCATGGTCGAGATCGGTGTCGCCAACCCCAGCGCGCAGGGACAGGCGATGATCAGCACAGTGACGGCGGTAACCAGCATGTACACCACTTTGGGTTCGGGACCCCAATAAAACCAAGCCAATGCGGTCAACGCAGCGATAGCGATCACGCTCGGAACGAAGATACTGGCCACCTTATCAGCCAGCTGACTGATCGGCGGCTTGCTGCCTTGAGCTTGCTGGACCAACGCGATAATTTTCGCCAGCGCCGTATCTCGACCCACTCGGGTCGCGAGGTAGATGAAAGCCCCTTGGGTATTCAGCGTTCCGGCACTGACGCTGTCACCGACCTGCTTGCTGACCGCCAGCGGCTCACCCGTCAGCATCGATTCATCTACCTGGCCTTGGCCCTGCTCAATCTCACCGTCGACAGCAATGGTTTCACCGGGCCGAACCCGAATTCGATCGCCCAGCTCGATCTGCTCGACCGCCAGATCCAACTCCTGACCATCGCGTAGCACCCGCGCCTGCTTGGGTTGCAGATCCAGCAAGCCACGGATCGCCTGTTGAGTCTGCCCGCGAGCACGCAGTTCAAGCACCTGGCCTAGATTCACCAAGCCGATGATCATCGCCGCGGCTTCAAAATAGAGTCCGCGAGACTGCGCGGGCAACAGCTCCGGCCACAGCACCACCAACATCGAATAGGCCCACGCGGACCCCGTTCCCAACGCGATCAAACTGTCCATGTTGGCGCTGAGATTTCGCGCTGTCGTCCAAGCACCGCGGAAAAAATGACCGCCAGCAATCCACATCACCGCCAGCGTTAACAGCCCCACCAGCCCCCAACCCAGCTGGCGGACCGGGGTATCAACCGCCATCCCTTCAACCATGCCGTAGAGCATCATCGGAACGCCGAGCCCTAAAGCCAGCCAGACCGCACGACGCTTTGTCTGCAGCTCGGCCAAACGCTCTTGTTCACGCTGCTGCTCGGCCTTGGCGGGGTCGATAATTTCGGTTGCACCGTAACCCGCCTCTTCGACGGCTGACACCAACAGCAAGGCGTCCACATCACCGCAGACTCTGGCGGTACGGTTGGCAAAGTTGATCTCGGCTTGCTGGACGCCAGGCACCGAGCGCAGTGCCGTTTCAACGCGCCCCACACAACCGGCGCAAGTGATACCCGATAGCGAAAATTGAGTTGAGGGGATCTCTGGGGAGAGAGGCAGGGTAGCAGCGGTGGCTGAATCATCGGTATTAACCGCAGCATCGATCTGCTCTGCAGGAACTGGTGCAGAGTACTCGGGCGTCACGGTCTGCGCGGTATAACCCAACGACACTATCTCATCGACGACCGTACCCAGAGGTAGTTCGGTATCGATCTGAGCGAGTTTGTTGGCCAGATCTACCTCGATCTGCGCCTCTGCATCCAGTAGCTGCAAGCTGTTACGAATTTTATTGACGCAGCCATTGCAGCGAACGCCTTCTAACTGAAGCTGATATGGCATGGTTGCCGTCACCGATAAGTTGTCAGGTGACCAGCTTAAACCCTAAAGCCAACTATAGAGTCAAGACAGATCAGAAGCCGCTACACCCACTGCTTTTTCTCCAACGCGACATAGCTGCCGCTGAAACTAAAACAAACTTTGCCCTGTTCGACTACTTCGACACTCAGGTCGATCCGGGCCTTACCCCGGTCGCGTAAACGCTGAATAAACGCATCGACTAGAACCGCTTCTGGAAGACGGGCTTGAACCCTGAAGTCCTGAGTCACCGGCAGTCGATATTCGAGCCGGCTATCTCTTATCACCACATCGTAAGCTTTGGCTTCATCTTCGAGCAGTAACGTCACCGCTCCCCAGCCACAAAGATTTGCCGCCGCACTCAACGAGCCAGCAAAAGCAGTGCCTTTATCGTTATGGTTTTCGGCTAGTGTCAGCTCGAAAGCCAGATCACGGCCGTCGTAGTCGACCCGTTCCAGCCCCATATATCGGGTCAACGGGATCTGTTCGAGCATTTTGTGTTGAAAAGCATCGATACGTGATTGATAAGTATTAGCCAAAACCATTTCCTCGTTATCCGTTATGCGGCCATGCCTGAACAAAGTTAGCCGGGTCGCGGGGATGGATTTTCTTGAGTCGCTCCGGCTGCGAGCCGAGATAGATAAAACCAATTATCTGTTCGTTATTAGCCAGCCCTAACTCTTGCATCACATCGGGATGATAGGCCATGTCGCCGGTCCGCCACATCCCACCGACGCCCTGAGCAAACGCGGCCAGCAGTAAGTTTTGCACCGCCGCTCCGGCAGAAACCTGCTGTTCAAGCTGCGGCACCTTGGGGTGATCATGCAAACAAGCAACCGCCACCACAAGCAGCGGTGCCCGCATCGGCATGTTGCGCAATTTGGTGCGCTTAGTCTCGTTCATCTGCGGATCAGCAACCAAGCCCGCTTGCAGAAACAACTCTCCGAGCTGAATTCGGTCATCGCCTGCAATGGTCAAAAATCGCCAGGGGTGTAGCCCTGCATGGTCGGGGGCTCGCAGCGCGGCGTTAAACATCACATCCAACTGCGCCTGCGTGGGTGGCTGGTCGCCCAACAACGGCGACGATACCCGCTGCTGTAGCAGCTCCAAAGCATCCATAAACTGTCCCCTTCGATCCGCTATGACGGAGCCTTACTGCCGAACCAAACGTATATTATCCGGCGCAAAAGCCTCGGTACTACGGAATGGATTAATATCTAGGCCACCACGGCGCAGATAGCGCGCGTAGACACTCAGTTGTTGAGGCTGGCAGTGATCGAGAATATCGAGAAATATCTGTTCGACACACTGCTCGTGAAAATCCCCGTGTTCGCGGTAAGAGACCAAATACTGCAACAGTGCTGCACGATCGATAGGATCGCCGCGATAATCGATCTGAATGCTGGCCCAGTCGGGCTGCCCGGTTACCGGACAGTTGGACTTGAGCAGATGGCTGTATAACTGCTCATCAACCGGATCGCCATGGATAGTCCGTAACAACTGCGGTGCGGGCTGGTAATGTTCAATCTCCACATCCTGTTGATCCAGACATTCACCCTGGAGCTGATCGATCCGCGCGGGGGCCTCAACCGATTGGATCACCACCGTTACCAGTGCACCTGCTGCCTGACTGAGGTCTTCGATCATTCGCTGACGTACCTCGTCGGCCGATTCGAAACGGCTCAAATTGAACGAGTTCAGGTACAGCTTGAACGACTTGGATTCGATGATATGGGGCGATTCGCAAGGCACCCGAAACTCCGCCGTGGCCACCTGAGGTAAACCCTTAGGGTTGAGCCAGGACAGTTCGTAGGCATTCCAGATATCACAACCGCGAAACGGCACCTTATCGTAGCCACGTCCTTGCCAGTTATTGGTCCGCGGAATCGGAAATAACTGCTTGGGGTCGTACTCGCAAACGTATTCGGTCGTCTGCCCCAACGGGGCGTGCTTCAGATGGTCGCTCATAATTAACTTCGGATACCCTTACCAGTCCGCAACAGATGCAACGCATAACTGTACAACGCCGCAATAAAGGCCAAGATAATGCCAAACGCCAGCCCCAGGTCGATATCGCTGACCCCGAGAATACCGTAGCGGAAGGTGTTCACCATATACAGAATCGGATTAATCTGTGACACCTGCTGCCAAAACTCGGGCAGCAGTTGAATCGAGTAAAACACCCCGCCCAGATAGGTCAGCGGCGTCAATACAAACACCGGGATGATCGAGATATCATCAAAGCTATTGGCATAGATCGCATTGATAAAACCGCCCAGCGAAAACACAATCGCTGTTAGGAACACGACCGACACCACCACCGCCAAGTTGTGGATCTGCAGGTCGGTGAAGAACAGTGACAGGCAGGTCACGATCAACCCAACGCCTAAGCCTCGGGCGACACCGCCCATCACGAAGCCGATCAAAATCACCGACGGTGGCACTGGCGATACCATCATCTCTTCGACGTTACGTTGAAACTTGGCGCCGTAAAACGACGACACCACATTACCGTAAGAGTTAGTAATCACCGACATCATGATCAGCCCCGGCACGATAAACTCCATATAGCCGAAGCCGCCCATCTCACCGATCCGCGAACCGATCAGGTTACCGAAGATAATGAAATACAGTGTCATGGTGATCGCAGGCGGCAGCAACGTCTGCATCCAGATACGCAAAAAACGGCGAATCTCTTTATGAACGATGGTATTCAAAGCGATAAAATTGTCACGAATTAGCACAGCTTAGTTCTCTAAGTTCTTCTCGACCAAGCGTACAAACAGCTCCTCGAGTCGATTGGTTTTATTGCGCATACTTTCCACTTCAATGCCCTGCGCTTGAAGCTGGCTAAAGATGGCGTTTAGCCCCTGCTTTTGCTCAACCTCGACGACCAAACAGTGGTCACCGTCCAGTTCCACCGAATAACCATCGAGCTGCGGCACGCCCTGTATAGGCTGAGCCAGATCAAACACAAAGGTCTCGCGATTAAGCTGGCGCAGCAGCTCGCGTTTATTGGTATTGGCGCGGATCTGGCCCCGGTCGATAATAGCGATGTGGCGGCACAGGCTCTCCGCCTCTTCCAGGTAATGGGTGGTCAAAATAATGGTGGTGCCGGCCTCGTTGATACCTTGCAGAAACTGCCACATTGAGCGTCGCAGTTCGATGTCGACCCCGGCAGTGGGCTCATCCAAAATCAACAATTTGGGCTGATGGATCAACGCACGGGCGATCATCAGTCGCCGCTTCATTCCACCCGACAACATCCGCGACACGGTATCGCGCTTATCCCAAAGCCCCAGCGCTTGCAGGAAATGGTCGGCACTGTCGCGCGCTTCGCCGTTAGGCATACCGTAGTACCCCCCCTGCGTGACAACAATATCGCGCACTTTTTCGAACTGGTTGAAGTTAAACTCCTGCGGTACCACCCCCATCGATTTCTTTGCAGCGACCGGTTCTTTGTCGACATCGTGCCCGAACACGCTGACCGAACCCGCCGTTTTATTAACCAGAGTCGAAACAATACCCAGAGTGGTTGATTTGCCCGCGCCATTGGGTCCCAGCAGGGCAAAAAAATCACCTTGCTGAACATCCATATCGATCCCTTTGAGGGCCTCGAAGCCGTTGTCGTAAGTTTTTTTCAATCCCCGAATGGAGAGCGCTGGGGTCATGGGTGGTTCCTAATAAAAAAGGCTATCAAAGCCAAAATCAAACAGTTATTCGTAGACAAGGGTCACTATGTTGGGACCACAACAACGATTTCAACCATTCAAAAAACAGGGGATTCATGCATAATTGCTGGGAAAACGCGCCAAGAGCTTCTTCATCTTCATATCAGTTTTCAGCACGTGATCTAAAATCCAGTTACGCAGCAACACCACCACATCTTTTTGAAACGCAGGATCAGTCAACGGACTGCCCGAAGTGTCCGGATCATAATCCTCAAGCGCACCGCTCATTTCCGCTCCCAAACTATCTTTTAGTTCAGCACTCATCTCAGGCGCTTCACCTTCGGTAGATTTTTGCGGCGCCTCAAACAGCCTCAAGCGCAACTCAGCCATATTGTCCAAGATTCGCTGATGTTCGAGTTTATGCTCAAGATAACCCGGATACTTTATCTTGATCTGGAGCTTCTCTTCCTGACGAAAATGCGACGTGGTGTACTCTTGGAGCTGATCAAGAAGCATTGCCAAGATCTTCTCGTTATCTTCCAGCTTGAACGCTA
>JBALWS010000189.1:0-6088 GCA_036960405.1 Halopseudomonas sp.
CCGTTTGACCTTGGCCAACTGGATTTTATCGATCTGTTTGGCGCGTGATGTGGCTTGCTTGGGAGCCTGCGAACAAGTCCCTTGCGCCTAGCTCTGAAGAGTGGGCTCTAGAACGGCCATCTGCCGATTTTCCAAGAGCGGTCAGACCGCTTGAAAAGATCCAGGTATTTCACTGCTCGGTCTTTCGTGCACCGCACCTGGCCGTTCTATAGCCCGCAGAGAACACACTGGACCTATTCATAGGTTCCCTAACATTGCTCGGTTTTACGTCGGCAAGACCAACCCAAAACACGATACGATATCTAACGCATCGTGATACGGCGCAGCAAAAAAGCGAAGCGCCTGTGAAATTTTTGTTTGACACAATGCTTCGAACACCGCGCCCAGCTTGTAAATGAATTGTTTTTTTGAATTTCCATACCATCAGTTCGAAGCCGCACAAATTGATTAAGGTCTTTGGTTTACGATGCAGCGATTCTATGAACATTGGGCGACACTACCCGGAAACATAAAAGGTTCCTTGATTATCCTTCTGACTTCCCTGATCGCGGTTGTGATGGGGTCGTTTATTAAGCATGTTGGGCAGTCGATTCCGGTTGTAGAAATCTTGTTTATCCGACAGATACTGGTGTTAATAATTATCCTGCCGGTTATCGTCAAAAATTTCGATAGCGTTTTCACGACCACGGTAATGCGCTTTCATTTTTTGCGCGGTTTTTTGTCTATCAGCGCCATGTTTGCGGCTTTCACGGCCATCGTTTACCTGCCGCTGGCAGAAGTGACGGCAATCAGCTTCATGCGTATCGTGTTTACGACAATCCTCGCCATCGTTTTTTTAAAGGAAATCGTTGGTATTCGTCGCTGGATCAGTGTCATCATCGGATTCATCGGTGTCCTTATCATCGCGCGGCCCGACACAGAAGGCCTTAATATTTACGCCGTGTACGCGATGGTGTCTGCTTGTCTGGTATCGGGTATCAGTATCGTCATGCGCAAGCTGTCGCAGGTAGAAAATCCATCTACCATTATGGCCTATCAGTCACTTATCGTGACCTTGGGCATGGCCGGCCCGGCGATTTATTTGTGGGTCCCGCCAACTTATGACGAGGCCATTCTTATACTGATCATTGGTGGCCTGATGTCATTGATGCAGTGGCTATACATTCAGGCGTTCAAGGTTGGCGAGGCCGCCGCGATTGCGCCCACGGAATATAGCCGGCTCATCTTTGCGATAATAATCGGATTTATCTTTTTTGCCGAAATCCCGACATTATGGACGCTATCAGGCTCCGGCATAATCATTGCGAGCACGCTGTACACCATGCACCGCGAGAGGCTGAAAAAGTCGTTGCCAGAAACAATATGACTGCCTTTGGCTACCCCCTGAACGTCGTGTTCTTCGTCAATTCTGGCTCCTAGGCTATCGATCTGGCGATTCGTACCGCCCGTACCGTCAATGGCCAGAACGATATGATCGTGCTCGATAAGGCCTACCACGGTAACTCCCAGGCCTGTACCAAGGAGCGCCTGCTAGAAATAGTGTTCGGAATGTTGGCAGCCAAGCACTTCATGAACTGGAGCATTGGAAGAGTCAGTAACGATGTCCGCTCTGTCGATGGAACAGACCTTAAATACTCAGAACAGGAGTTGCCAGCAACCATCATTACCAGGGGGGGGGGCGAGGGTGGCTTAGGTAGGTTTGTGAGGCTTGCGGCTGTGTGGATTACGGGTAAAACATTGCCACTCAGCATCGGGGTTTATCGTTTACTGTGACGTTGCTGTTCAGCAATTTGTGGCGGGTGTTCCTTGAAGAGAGTTCAACGAATTTAAATTGCAGCCGTGGGTAACTTGAGATCAATAATCCGTTCTGCTGCTTTCTCAGACACCTCGTCTGAAACACCAATATTATTGCTCCAGACTGCCTTCTCGCCATCAACAGCATTGGCTATGACACTTGTGCCTGACTCACGATCTAAACAGCGGATACGCACTGAATCTTCATCAGTTCGCTCACTCACGAACTGAAAACCTGTAAAGGACAGCTCCCACCGCTTACAAGGGCTGACATAGAAAGCATCAATTTCATTCTGAGCTGCATTTAGTTCAGATTTTGCTTCGCGCAAGGATTTACGAATAACGGCCAGCTCTTTGTTCTGCGCTTTGATCTCCGAATTTTTAACTACCATCTTCTTCTTGAGATCAGCCACGTTTCTCTTTAAACGCTCAGGGTCTAATGCCTTTAGTGTCTTTAATTCAGCTTTGACTTCACGTAAAGCTAACTTGGCTCTATCAAGTTCTGATCGGGTGGTACTGGCCTTTTTGTCCATTTCAACTAAAGCTTCAAGGCGCTCTATAGCAGGCTGGTCAAACATGAATAATCTCGTTTTTTGAGGACAACTTATTTTTATTGGCATTTTTGAATAGTGTCGAGATATTACTACAGATCACCTTTTTTGAGCTACGTCACTCAGCATAACTAAGCAGTTTACTTGTCGATTGAACTCATCTGAACCCAGCCGCGAAATCCATACTTTTTGCTCCTTCATTCAATGAGGAGTTAAGCCATGAATAACCAAATATCTGAACACTCGCAAATCCCCTCGATCCAAGAGCCCTGGAACAAGGGCAAAACCCTCGGTCAGAAGCGGCCGCTGAAGCTCAAGGAAATCTGGGGCATTCGAATCAGGCTTGAGCTTGGGGGAAACCGCCGTGAGCTGGCCATGTTTAACTTGGCGATCGACAGCAAGCTGCTCGGTTGCGATTTGATGAGCCTTCGCGTTCGCGATATTGCTCATGGGAAGACGGTTCAAAGCCGAGCACTCGTTGTGCAGCAGAAAACGAATCGCACTGTTCAATTTGAAATTACAAAAGATACGAGAGATTCGTTGGTACGTTGGATAGAGAAAAGAGGCTTAACAGGCTGCGACTTTCTTTTTCCCGGTCGGTCTAGCACGCAAACGCATCTAACCACTCGCCAGTATGCTCGAATTGTAGATACGTGGGTGGAAAGCATTGGTCTCGATACCTGTGATTACGGTACGCATACGATGAGGCGAACAAAGCCAACGCTAATCTACCGGCGCACGGGCAATCTGCGAGCAGTCCAGCTGTTGTTGGGACACAGCAAACTTGATAGCACCATCCGGTATCTAGGGGTTGAAGTTGATGATGCTCTTGAGCTGGCAGAGGGAACGGAGGTGTAAGTTTGTTAGCTCAGTTGCCTATATACCCTTCGGTCATGTCGGGAACTGAGCTCAGCATCACCTGACCAAGAGCGGACATTGCTTTGGTGGAATAGAGTTTGTCCCAGCGTAGCTCAAGGGACAGCCATGATGAATGAACTTCATCCAAGTCCATTCATCTGATCTGAGTGAGGAGTTCCCCTGCCCAATAACAGGCATCAGCCGAGTCGCTGAGATGAAGCTTCTACTATTCCGTTCTTGCGCCCTAAGCGGACATTTCAGTAGGGTCTCTGTTGTATCGAATTGGGCTTTTACAGGCCATAGATATCGAGCTATCCATAGTGGATTCACTGAACGATAGAATGAATTCTCTCTACTTCATGAAGCAACTTTACGACTTCCATTCTGCCCTAACTGTCTACGTGCACAATATCCAGTCCTAACACCTCAACACGGTAATCCCTTGTACTGCTGTCATGCCATTCGTTCGCTCAGCAGGTAATCGATGCACGTAGGGCGCTTTCTAAGAGTTCTCATAGAACACGTCAACGTCTGGGCCGACAGCGTGCCCTTGCAGTGCTGACTCTCCCATCTTCTTAATGGCCAGCCTTTCTAAAATCCGTTACTCGCCAGGTAGCGATTTAGGTAGGTTCGTCACCGTTAAATCCGTTGAGTAGCAAGATATTAAAGCACTTCGTTGTGTTCGGAGAAGGCTGGTGGAACAGCGCACCGCTATTTCCAATCAGCTTCGCGGCCTAGCTGCAGAGTATGGCATCATTTTCCCTCAGGGCATTTTGAAACTACAGCAAGCGTTGCCTGAAGCATTAGGCGATGCAGAGAATGGGCTGTCACATATCGCACGTGATTTGTTATATGGCTTGCATGACGAGACCAGACTGTTAAACAATGAGGTTGATACGATCGCGGCGCAGATTGTTCAGCTATGTAAACAACAGCCAAGGTATAAAGCAGCGGCTTACATGAAGCCGAATATATGGAAGCGAACCAATACTTCATTAAGTTTTGTAGCACCGAGGGCGTCCATATATGGTCAAGTAAAACTGGCCTCGGTTTTGTGCGCATCCAGGTACTTCCTTTCGGCAAGAGTAGGGGAGTTTTTCGTTGTCAGTATGCGGTCTGATCTGGCTGGAATGTTGACGCTATATTGTTCAGACACTAGCGCCGTCCCATTACCCCTACTGCATCGGCAATAGTGACGTAGGCATCAGGGGCTTGTGCCTCTATCATTGTTTTCAGTGTTTTGAGATGACGGCGATCAAGACTGAGGTGGAGCAAATCCTTTTCTCCTGGGCTATCGGCCGCGTCACACTGGATAACGGTCCCCTGTATGCCGAACTGGGCGTCGATTACAGCCCTCAGCTCGTTAGCATGGCGACTGGTTATATTGACCAATAGCACACTCGGCTGTACGGTCAGTACTCCGTCGATCACACGACCCGCTATGAAAACTGTGATGCCGCCAAGTAGTGCCGCTTCTAGATCCCGAAAGACCAGGGCGGAAAGTACCACAATTCCTGCGTCCAACATTGCTGCAGACTGCCCCACCGTGATGTTTGTTCGGTCGGCGATCAGGCGTGCCAGAATGGCCCAGCCGCCAGAGGACCCCCCCCCCTTGAATAGCAAACCGACACCCGCTCCCAGAAAAACTCCGGCGTAGAGGGCACTAAGAAAACGGTCGTGACTCAATGTAAGATCTTTAAGCCAAAAGATCAGACCGTCGGTCATGAGAGCGATCAATACCACCGCTACCAAGGTCCGGATCAGAAATTTCATCCCCAGAGAATGCCACCCTAATAATATTAGGCTGGCGTTAACCCCCAGTATCATCAGGCCTGGACTGATATTGAACAGGTGATTGGCCAGCACCGCCAGCCCTGGTGGTCCCCCTGCAGCGATCTGGTGGGGCATCAGAAAAACCGCAATACTTAATGCTACGCAGAGGCAGCCGATAAGGATATACAAGGCATCGATAACCCATTTTGGGCAATTCATAGGGGGAGCTCCGTCAAAGGCAAAAAATTATGGCGTTTAGGGAAACGCATCAGAGTGCGGTTCCAAATCGAAACAAAACTGTCAATGATAATGCTCTAGTTGGATCGTCGATGGTCGTTGTTTGGATCGCGTAGCAGTCGTGATCGCGGACTATTATACAGATTGTAATAGTGTAGAAGCGTCACCCAGGCTTTTTTCTTGAAAGCCATTATCTATGACATCAACCTATTAAATAAACATGATTCTGTTGATGTGTCTGATTAGTTTTATCGTTCGTTTATTGCCGCTAACACGCCGGACCCGGGGATTCACCGAGGCATGCTTGTTGGCTGAAAACGCTGGTTTATTTTGGGCTGGAGTAAGCAGGGCGGCTATTGTTGATTTCATCACAACTTTGTTGTGATCGTTACAATGCCCGGTTCTGAATGCTAGGGTTTAGCCTGTGCTAGGGGAGGGCATTCTTCATGATAGTGATAGGTTTGATCTACTAGCCTGAATCGGGGAGTCATATGACAAATCCGAATAAAACGGCGGTCTGTGCTAGCTGGGGTTCCTGTGAATAAGTCTCGAGTGTTCTCTGCGGGCTATAGAGCCGCCAGATGCGTGAAAGGAGGCGAGAGTCTACCTCAGTACTAGTCGATTGCCGGTCTCTGCTTGACGTCAGTTTGTGAAGCTTCATGGGAGCGGCCTATCAAGCTGAGAATTATACCATGATAGGCCGTGAAAAGTGTTGGTTAAGCGTTCCAGAATAGGTCTTAAAAAGTCCGGCCTGGGGATATGAAGGGCTCAGCAGGTTGTCATTAGTTATTCTCTAGCAACATGGTTCCCGCGCCAGTATTAGAAATCGGGATATGGTAGTTGCTATGAAGTTCGGTCACATTTCCTGTTAGTGC
>JBALWS010000018.1:0-53425 GCA_036960405.1 Halopseudomonas sp.
CGACACGCGCCGAAGCGGACTGCCTGCAATACGACCTGCATCAGGACAACGATAATCCTGCCCACTTTATGTTTTACGAGAACTGGCAGTCTCGCGAACTATGGCAGGCACACATGGGTGTACAGCACCTGAAGGATTACCTCGCGGCAACGCAAGGTGCGGTTGCTGAATTCACGGTCAATGAGATGACGATCATCGGCCAGTAACAGCTCCACGAGGATTTTAACCATGTTATTGGATACTCCGGTTTGTGACTTTGGCTGGAAAGCCCCCGACTTCACCTTGAACAATGCCTATGGTGAAAGCTTCAGCATGCGCGACCAATTGGGGGACAAGGGTTTATTGATCGCCTTTATCTGCAACCATTGCCCGTACGTTCAGCGTATTGCTCAGCGCTTGGCAGCAGACACCCAGTTACTGCTGGACGAAGGCATCAACGTGCTGGCGATTATGTCGAACGACTATCGGTTGGTGGAGGCCGACTCGCCCGAAAACATGAAGCAATTTGCCAAAGACCATGGCTTCGCCTTCCCCTACTTGGTCGATGAGGGTCAGTCGGTGGGCAAACAGTATGGTGCGATCTGCACACCTGATTTTTTTGGGCTCAACAGCAAAGGCGAACTTCAGTATCGCGGCCGGCTGGACGATGCCCGTATGGGGGATGCAGCGAATCGAATCCCCGAACTGATCAATGCCATGCGCATGATCGCAGCAACTGGCAAGGGCCCGAGCAACCAAACGCCCAGCATGGGCTGTTCTATTAAATGGCGAGTCTGAGAATGGATCAGCCAAGGCGACGGTTTGAGCCAGCGTAGCGAACCTGTTTTCATCAAGCCGATCCTGCAAAGGGGCCGCCTTGGGTATTAGAGAGATGGTGGGACACTTCCCTGACGCGCCCGCCCGAGGGGGCGTAACAGCACTCAACTATTCTCAATCACCCAACGGGTGGCGCTGTTAGTCAGCTCGCGGGCGCTCTTTAGCGACAGTTTTGTTTTTATCCGTTGGCGATGACTTTCGACGGTATTGACGCTGATATGAAGTTGCTCGGCAATGATCGATGTACTCAAGCCTTTTCCAATCAACTCATAGATTTCAAACTCCCGCTTTGATAACACCTCCATCGGTGATTGGGAGAATGGCCTACCGCCCGCTAGGGTTCGTTGTAGCATCAGTGCGGTGGCTTCCTGACTGAGATAGATCTCATTTTTGGCCACTTTTCTGATGGCTTCGAGTAGTTGACCGGTGGTGTTTTCTTTATTGATATAACCCAGCGCGCCGGCCTGCATCGCTCTTTCTGCGTAGAGGCTATCAGGGTGCATAGACCACACCAGAATCTTTACCGGATGACCTTGACCCTTTATCCGCTTGACCAGGCTGATGCCATTGCCATCTTTGAGCGAGATATCGATCACTGCGACATCGGGGTTACACTCATCGACCCAGCGGATCGCTTCCCTCACACCACTGGCTTCACAGCAGACATGCATATCGGGTTGCTGCTCGATCCGCATCGACAAACCTTCACGAACAGCCGGATGATCATCCACGATCATGATATTACAGAGGGGGACTGCGGTTTCCTTCTGCTTTCCTTGCATGGTTTTCTCCATTTTGCAGACAGCAAATAACTTTAAGCCCACCCCATTTACTGCGGGTAAAACTTAACAGCGCGTCGATCATTCCGGCCCGGTATTGCATGGTATTAAGTCCCGATCCATTGGATAGATTGTTAGCCTTAACTAGGCCGATGCCATCATCCTCTATCGTCAGGGTTAAGCCACGGCTCTCGCGTTGCAAGGCCACTTCAACCTGCTTGCCCTGACTGTGTCTTAGCGCATTATGAATCGCTTCCTGAGCGATATGATAAAGCTGCGTTGATACTTCACGATCGTCTATCGCGATACTCGTATCGATGTACAAGCTGCAGTTTAGATCATAACTGCCGCCAATCTCTTCGGTTAAGGCCTTGAGTGCTTGGCTGAGACCTTTGCCATCTACCGCAGCGGGAATCAAACCATGAGATAGGATCCGAATTTTTTTCCTGGTGCGGTCCAAGCTGGCGATGATATTGGCAGCAAACGTAAGGTCCGCACCTTCCAGTTCGGATAACTGCTGGTGCAACGCTTCGGCTTTGAGTGACAAACCGGTCATCTCCTGGCCGATATCGTCGTGCAGCGCTTGACCGATATCACGCTGGGTATTCTCGGCTATCTGCAGCAGCAGATGCTGCATCGCCCGCTGTTGGGTCAAATCACAAATAATGCCGGTGAAACGGTGACCGATTTCATCTTGACCGACAGACAAGCTGATCGGAAACACGGTGCCATCTTTGCGCTGGGCCACCAACTCCTGACTGGAGCCGATAATACTGGCTCGCCTATCGGCTTCGGCTTCGGTTTCGGTTTCGTCAGAGAGGGAACGATTGTGGCGTTCTCGAAATACAGAGGGCATCAACATATCGACGCTACGGCCCTGTACCTCGTCCAGGCTATAGCCAAACATCATCTCCGCAGCCGGGTTGAATGAATCGATCACGCCATCGTCGTCGATAGAGACGATGGCATCTAGCGCGGTATTGAGAATCGTCGATAGCAGTTGTTCTTTTTCACGCAGCGCATTCTCTAGCTGCCGGTTACGATCCCTAAGCTGCTGTTCCTCAATTGCTTTCGCGTCACAACCGCCACTATCTGACGCCCCACAGTGTGAATCTTGCCGCTGATGCGGTGGCTGCGTCATGCCCTCCCTCCCCTATTTTGATCAGTGTTCTATTGCTGAAGATCGCGCTAAAGATCGGATAACGTCCGACGCTACAGAGCCTGCCGCAGCGATACCAATAGGTCCGGCTACAGCGCCCAGCCCGCTTTGTGCTAGGGAACCTCTGGCCAACGCCTTCTAGTAAACAAAATCCTTTAAATACAACTAGCTACTAACCAGTCCGTCACGATTTTATCGCCCCGTAAACAATCAAACCCCGCTTTTTTATCAAAAAACTCCGTCCGTTAACAGTGAATACGACGCTGTCGACCATGAGCGCATAACAATTAACAAAAACCACCACACAGTTTTCATGGTTTCAGTGATGTTTTGAACAAATCATAGTTTATAGACTGCTTATATAGCTATGTTCGACAAAGGGATAAACCGCTTCACCTCAAGCAGTTCTATCGGTGATGGCCAAGGCTGGCATTGGAGCCGGGCATAAACAAAGCTAGTGATGCTAGCAGCGTAACGGCTCCACAGCCTGGCTTACCTCAATCCTGCCATCCCAATAATCATTTATCAGAAAATGTTAGTGCGCTGGGCATAGTGAAATATTTCAGTAGTTCAATAGCACGCTCTATTCGTAACAGGTCATAACCAGAACAACAGCTAGAGAGCATTCAACATGCCGTTAAGGGATCCTGTGCAGACAAAAATAAACAAACAGATCGATATTAAATCGACTCGAAGCCGCTGGCAGGCGCTATTGCGGATCGACCTCGATGGCTTACCCGATAGCAGCAATCTACACGCGGTGGAATTTCGACACAAAATATCGCAACAGATCGCCCATCAAATAGAACACTGCATACAACCGTCGGGAACCGTTGAGCAGATGAAAGATAGCCAGTTCATCATCAAGTTCAATGGCGCAAATCAGCCAGAAACTGCCAGCTTAATCGCCAACAAATTAGCTCACCAACTGAATAGCCCGGTATCTGTCGGCCAAAGCTGGGTCAATAGTAAAGCCAAAATAGGGATCCGTTTGACCCGACAAAACGAGTTCGGTGATACCGCACTGGACCCCGATAGGGTTGATTGGAGTTTAATTACCGACGATCAGCCGCAGCACTGTCGATACAGCAACACAGCCAGCGATGACGAGTTTTTTGATGTCACAGCCACCGATGCACGAGGAGTGTTGCCATGCTGAACCAAAAGCAGGACCAGCAGGTTGATTATGTTGAAGAGTTATACGCCGATGACTTAGATTCTGCGGTCAATCTGGTTTATTCGCGGCACCACTTGAAACCACCCATGACGACATGGCTGAGGATCAAAGACGCGGGCTATTGCAGCGATGTTATCGATGAACTGGCAGATGATGCTCGCCAGATTGGCATCGAAATAAAAACCAGTAGCAACAAATCCAACTCGATCTAGAGGGCAAGGCAATGGGTCAGCAACAAAGTTGGTCTTTCGAAGCTCAGCACCATCAAATAAGCCATGTCAGTGGTTTATGTCTTGAAATCGAAGGCGAGATACGTAACCCCGATGGCATCGTGCCGATACATATTCCCGACAATATGGACTCCGTCGACCTGGTAGCGTTGATCCGCCAGGGCACCAACTATTGCAGAGCGCTAGCCACAAAACCTGTGGTGTTGTGATATCGCCGTGTTGTGATATCGCCGTGTTGTGATATCGCTTAGTGGTCCTGCTCTCTGGCATCGTTTGAACTTCGCCCGATCATGACCGCTGAGCGTCGGACTGATCAATAGCGGTTGCCTGCTTACTGCTCAGAACCGACTCAAAGATCGCCGCAGCCAATATCATCGCCCCCCCTATTAAGGTATTGGCTGCTGGCAGCTCGGCCAGCACCAACGCAGCAAGGAGCGTTGCATAGAGCGGCACCAGGCACATGATAAGGCTGGCGGTTTTGACCGACAAGAATTTCAAACTATACGAAAACAGCGTATGCGGTGTGGCGGTAAACAGCACCCCAAGCACCCCCAGCAGAATCCAATTTTCAACCGAGGTTGAAACAATAAAGTCTCCCGCAAACGGCAGCAGTACGATGCCGACTATAAGGCACTGGTACATCATCGCCAATGAGCTGTCGTAGTGGGAAAAATAACGTTTGTAGATAATATTGCGCAGGCTGAAGAGCAGCGCCGAGAAGACGCCCCACAGCACCCCTTGGGTCGCACCGCTGGCCAGGTTGATCTCGGGCATCATGATCACGATACCGCACAGCACCCAAAAGGCGCTAATCAGATCGACCGGCCGGGGTCGCTGCTTGTCAAACAGAGGTTCGAGCAGCGCGCTGATAACCGGGTGCGAAAAGAACGCAACAATGCCGACGGCGACTGTCGACACCTGCATCGAGTGAAAGTAGGTCACCCAGTGCACCGCCAGCAACACACCGAGCAGCACGATCACGCCCGCGTCTTGGATATTGTGTAAACGAATCCGTGACTTTCTTAACAACAAAAAAGCCAACAAAACGGCGGCCGCGATAAAGCTACGCCACAGCGTGATTTCCAGCGCTGAGGTGTCGATCAGTTTCGAAAACAGCGCGGTCCCACCGAGAATCAACGACCCCAGATGGAGCGTTACTAAGCCTCTACGCGTATCTGACATCAACACTCTCGGTAACGACGATAGAAGATAACATCACAGATCATGATTTTTTAACAATAACCAACGCCACCCCGGCAACCGACAGCAAGCCGCCGCACATCGCCAACACGCCGAGCCGCTCATCGAACAGAATATAGGCTTCCAAGGCCGTCACGGGCGGCACCAGATAAAACAGACTGGCCACTTGGGAGGCGGCGCCACGGCGAATCAACTGCATCAACAGTAAAATCGCCCCCACCGACAACCCCAACACCAGCCAGCCCATCGCCAGCATTAGCTGGATGTCCCAAGTCACGTCACGCGACTCAAACATAAAAGCGCCGAGGGCAAACAAACAGGACGCCGCACAGTATTGAATAAAGGTGCCCGGCACCAACTCGACACTTTGGCCGTAACGTTTCTGGTAAACCGTGCCGATCGAGATGCCGATCAGCGCGATCAACGCCCAGCCCAAGGTCCACAGTGGGAAACCGCCGATCGAGTCGCCACCGAGTTTTTCCAGTAGCACCAGCGACACGCCGACCAACCCTAACATCAGCCCGAACCACTGCCTTACCGCGATCGCTTCGCGCAACACAATAACCGCCGCCACCGCCGTCACCAACGGCTGCAAGCCGACGATCAGCGATACTACTCCGGCAGGCATGCCATCCTGGATGGCATAAAACACCCCGCCCAGATAAAAACCGTGCACCAGCAACCCGGTCACGGCGGTATGCGCCATCGCGATGGGCGACGGCCACTTGGACTTCATCCAAGCCGCCACCAGACCCAGCAACAGCAGCGTGATCAGCATCCGGTAGAGCAACAGGGTAAAAGGTTCGGCGTACGGCAGACCATATTTGGCGCCGATAAAACCGGTACTCCAGAGCCACACAAACACCGCTGGCGTCATCGTAATCGCCAGCGAATTTGCCGTTTTAGGAGTGCTATCGAGTGGACGGGATGGGGTGGACAAAAGACCTAACTCCTTGGTGAATGCTTGCGCCCAGCTAAGCGCTAGGGGTGCGATTATACGTGATCATCGCGCACCTGGCTGGTCCGACTGGTCAGATTGTGCCGCTACAGGCCACCCATCAGGATATATTTGAGTTCCATGTAATCCTCAATGCCATAGCGTGAGCCTTCGCGGCCGCAGCCCGACTCTTTGATGCCGCCAAAAGGAGCGACTTCGGTGGAGATAATCCCTTCGTTGACCCCGACGATGCCGACCTGAAGCGCTTCGGCGACCCGCCAGATTCGGGAGATGTCGCGCGAATAGAAGTAGGCTGCCAAACCGAAGTCGGTGTCGTTGACCTGTTGTAACATCGCCGCTTCATCGTCAAAAACAAACACCCCGGCCACCGGGCCAAAGGTCTCCTCGCTGCTGATCGAACAATCAGCGGACAAGCCGGTCAGCAGCGTCGGCTCGAAGAAGGTGCCACCGTTAGCGTGACGCTTGCCCCCCATCACCAACGTTGCTCCCCGGTTCAGCGCATCATCGATATGGCGCTCGACCTTGACTACCGCCGCTTCATTGATCAACGGCCCCTGAGTCGTTCCGTCCTTAAAGCCATCGCCAACGTTAAGTGCTTCGACCGCATTTTTCAGCTTGGCGACAAATTCATCATGGACCTGTTGGTGGACAAAAAAGCGGTTGGTACAGACGCAGGTCTGGCCGCTATTGCGGTATTTGGATGCCATCGCGCCCGCTACCGCCGCATCGATATCGGCATCGTCAAACACGATAAATGCGGCGTTGCCGCCCAGCTCCAGCGACAGCTTCTTCAACGTCGACGCAGACTGCTGCATCAGCAACTTGCCCACCCGGGTCGAGCCGGTGAATGAGATTTTCCTGACTTGCTTATTGGCGCTCAGCTCATCACCGATGGCGACCGGCTCACCGATCACCAGATTGATGACCCCTTTCGGCACCCCCGCTTGCTCGGCCAACTTAACCAGCGCGATGGCCGAATAGGGTGTCAGCTCGGAAGGTTTAATCACCAAACTACAACCCGCCGCCAGCGCAGGACCGGCTTTGCGAGTGATCATCGCCAGGGGGAAGTTCCAAGGCGTGATCGCCGCCACCACGCCGACCGGCTGTTTGCTGACCAGAATCCGTGCATCCGGCTTGTGACTGGGGATCATATCGCCATAAGTGCGCTTCGCCTCTTCGGCGAACCACTGCAAAAAACTGGCGGCGTAGACCACCTCGCCCCGCGCTTCGGTCAGCGGTTTACCCTGCTCGGTCGTCATAATCTGCGCTAAGGACTCTTGATGCTCGAGCATCAGCTCGTACCAGCGATAGAGAATCTGCGAGCGCTCTTTGGCGGTAAAAGCCGACCACTGCGGTAACGCTGCCGCTGCTGCTGCCACAGCCAGACGGGTGTCCTGCGCGCCCATACTGGGGACTTGGCCGATCAATGCCTGGGTAGACGGATTGTACACCGGCAACGTCTCACCAGAAGCCGCCTCAACCCATTCACCGCCGATCAGTGCGCGCGAGTCAAAGAGTGGGTCCGCTTGAATAGAGAAAGTGCTCATAAAATAGTCCTGGCAGTTAGGGAACCTGCGAATGCTTGAGGCTGAACAAAACAGTGTGGCACGAAACGATACACAGCAGAATAGACCGAAGATTGACACCACGACACTTATGAATAATGATTCAATTCGACTCATTATAGTTATTTCAAAAACTGGCGCATCATGTTTTGTTGTAGTTTGAAACATCTTATCGCCACCCCAAACTGCCTCAGCCGCACAGAGATACAGGAGCAAACATGTCCACTCAAGTCATTCTTCCGCGCATCATGCAGGTCGGTGAAGGTGCCAGCCAGGAGATTCCTCATGTGCTGGCCAGCCTCGGCTGTAAACGCCCGCTGATCATCACCGATAAAGTCATGGTCGAGCTGGGCTACAGCAGCCGCATCCATGAAATACTATCCAACCACATGATCGTTGCTGATATTTTCGACGACACTGTACCCGAGCCGACCATCGCTTCGATTCAGGCGGGCGTAGACAAAGCCCGTGATGGCGATTACGACTGCATCATTGCTCTTGGCGGCGGCAGCCCCATCGATAGTGCCAAAGCGATCGCTATTCTGGCCAAACACGGCGGTAAGATGCGCGACTACAAATTCCCGCGCAATGTGATCGAATCCGGCCTGCCGGTAATAGCGATTCCGACCACCGCAGGCACCGGTTCTGAGGCGACCCGTTTCACCATCATCACCGATGAAAGCAACGACGAAAAGATGCTCTGCGCGGGTATTGGCTTTATGCCGGTAGCGGCGCTGGTTGATTACAGTCTGACCCTGAGCCTGCCCGCTAGAATCGGCGCCGATACCGGCATCGACGCGCTCACTCATGCGATCGAGTCCTACGTCAGCAAAAAATCCAACCCCTACAGCGATAGCCAAGCGCTGGCGGCGATGCGTCTGCTGGCACCGAACCTGCGTCGCATCTACCACGACGGCTCGGACAAGCCCGCACGCGAAGCGATGATGCTAGGCGCCACGCTGGCTGGTATCGCCTTCTCCAACGCCTCGGTTGCACTGGTACACGGTATGAGCCGCCCGATCGGTGCTGCATTTCATGTCCCCCACGGGTTATCGAATGCGATGCTATTGCCCAGCGTGACCGCCTTCTCGATCCCGTCTGCACCGGAGCGCTATGCCGACTGCGCTCGAGCGATGGGCGTTGCCAGCGAACAGGACAGCGACGAGCAAGGCAACAGCAAACTGCTACAAGAACTGCTGGCGATCAACGAAGAGCTTCAGGTACCCACTCCCGAACAGTTCGGCATCGAGCGTCAGCAATTTTTTGAGCTGATGCCGATGATGGCCGAACAGGCGCTAGCCTCCGGTTCACCCGGTAACAACCCTCGAGTGCCCAGCGCAGAGCAGGTGATCGAGATTTACCAACAACTCTGGCAAGCACAACCGATCTATCGATAGCAAAGTTTGGCTACGCGTCCCGATCGCCAAGCGGGAGGCTAGCCTTTTTTATTTTCGACTACTTATTTAAACGCACGCTTTTCTAACCAGGATTCACAATGACCGCTCAGCGGAGAGAAAAAGGCTCGTCGATCACCCGAGTACTCGAAATCATCGATACGGTGTCTCGAGCAGAACGCCCGATGTCGCCAACCGAGCTGTCATTCATACTCGACATCCCCAAACCCAGCATTCACCGACTGTTGCAGCAACTCGAAGCCGAAAATTATCTGCAAACCAATATGCGCGGGCTGCTGGTGCCGGGTGACAAGATGCACAGCATCGCTTTGGGCGTGCTCTATAGCAGCCGCTACAAAGCCCTGCGCCAAGCTATTCTCAAAAATCTGGCAGAAAAGATCGGTGAGACCTGCGGTATCGCGATTCCCGATGGCACCGAGATGATCTATTACGATCGGGTACAAACCAACTGGCCATTGCGCATCCACCTTCCGGTCGGCAGTCATACCCCAGCCTGGTGCACCGCCAGCGGCAAACTCTACCTTAGCTCGCTGCCGAAAGAGCGGCGCCATCGCATTATCCAAAACCTGTCATTGGACAAGCAGGCCCGCAACACCCTGATCGATCCCGAATCCCTAGAAAAAGCGTTGTTAACCATTCAAGCTAATGAGCTGGGTATTGATAACGAGGAGTTTGTCGATGGTATGGTCGCTTGCGCGGTGCCAATTAAGGATCAAGACGGTAAACTGTTTGCGTGCCTGTTCACCCACGCACCGTTAATTCGCAAGACTTTGAACGATCTACTCGCTTTTGAACCGATGCTGCGCCAAGCCGCTATCGAGCTGGGAGAGATGCTCAAAGAGCAGGAATCGCCCAAATACTAAGCAGGCCGTTAGTTTGATGTTAAAAATGCTCGACAAGTTGGTCTTCGCAGCAGCGCTACTACTGGCGCTGCAGATCCCGCAATTGGCCGACCATTACCAGCAGTTTCTATCGGGTTACTACCAATCACTTAGGGTTCAGGTTGAAGGCTACCAGGCCAACGCGGCGCGCCATCAATACGCCGATGTCTACGCCATGGTCGATGATCACCTGCGCAACAACACCGCCAGTGTGCGGACCGATGCCCAGCAGAAACTCGACACCCTCAACGACTTTGAAGCGACTCAGACAGCGATGCAGTTATTCCAACAAGGCAACCTGCTGGAGAAGTCACTCTATATGTTTGCTCCCAATCGCCTGCCAGCATTAGAAAAAACGCTGACCAACTTTGTCCCGGGAATACCGCTCTCCGGCGATGGCATACTGTTTGGCGTCATCGTCGGATCGGTCATCAACGCGATGCTTTCTCTACCGGTATATCTGTTTGTTCGACGGCGTAAAAATAGCCACGCTAAAAAGGCATCCGACGCGTCTTAAGAAACCTACCGACGGTTCCCAATCCATAACTAACATTCACATTTACGTCGGCTATTTAATCCAACCGTTTTTTGAACCGTACCGACGCGATCATCAAGCCGACAACTGTAAAACCCAGCAACCATAGCGCATCGGTGCTGACATCTACGATATCGGCCTCACGCAGCACGATGGCGCGGATCATCCGCATAAAGTGGGTGGCTGGCAGCACCTCGGCGATCCATTGTGCCGCTTCGGGCATCCCTTCGTAAGGAAACATAAACCCCGATAACAGGATCGACGGTAGCAGGATAAAGATGGTCATCTGCATCGATTGCAACTGGCTCTTGGCCAGCGTCGAGATGATCAGCCCCAGTGTCAGGCTGGCGCAAATAAACAGCAACGACGCTAGCAGAATCTGTTCGATATCGCCGCGCATCGGTACATTGAAGACCCCATAGCCGAGGCTCAGGACAATGGTTAGCTGGATCAATCCGATAACGATATAGGGGATAATTTTTCCCACCATCAACTCGATCGGTCGCAGTGGCGTAGTGATCAGCAACTCCATATTGCCACGCTCTTTCTCCCGTACGATCGCCGCGGAGGTAAACATAATCATCGTCATGGTGAGAATGATCGCCACCAGCCCCGGTACGATATTGACCACCGAGCGCTGCTCAGGATTGAAGTAGTAGGTGACCTCAAAGGTATTCATCGCCGGTTGAGTCAGAATCCCCCGGCCATCCTCAAGCGGCATATTGCGTAACCGGTTGATGGTGGAGGCCACCATGGTATCGGAGCCATCGACAATCCACTGGCCTAAGGCTCGCTGCTGGTCGTCGCGGGCAGGTATGCCGAGCTGGCTAGCTATCATGCGATGACGGCTGGTGCGTTTGGCCAGATCGTGAGGCAGAATCAGTACCGCCCGGACATCTCCGCGGGTAAGCCCCCGTTCGGCCTCCTGTACCGACAGGTAGTGCTGCTCAAAGTCGACCACTTGCGTAGCGCTGATCGACTGCACAAAGATTCGCGCTAGCGCACTGTGGCTCATGTCCACCAGACCTACCGGCAGATGGCGTACATTGGTGTTGATGGCGTAGCCAAACATCAACAACTGAATCAACGGGATCATCACCACCATGCCAAACGTCAGCCGGTCGCGCCGAAGCTGGCGCAGCTCTTTGAAGGTGATCGCACCGATACGTGACAAACTGATCATTGGCGCGCCCCTGCTCCGGTACTGCTAACAAACACATCTTCGAGCGAAGGACGCACCGGATGCAGTTGCTGCGGCTCGAGCTGCGGGTATTGCTGCAACAACCAGCCGATAGGATCATCGATTCGGTCGGTTATTAACACCCGCAACCGGGTGCCGTGCTGGGCCGCAGAGAGCACCTCGGGGGAAGCTATCACTTGCTGCTTTAGTTGGCGCAGTTCGGTCCCGGCCACTTCCACGACATTGGCGCCCATCTCCGCCATCAGCGCTGCGGGCGAGCCTGAAGCGCGCTTCTGCCCCGCTTCGAGGATCGCCAGCTGGTGGCAGCGTTCGGCTTCATCCATATAGTGGGTCGAAACCAGAATGCTGGCTCCCTGGTCGCTCAGGTCGAACAGTTTTTCCCAGAATTCACGCCTATTTTCTGGATCGACCGCAGAAGTGGGTTCGTCGAGGAACAACAATTCAGGGCGGTGCACCGTTGCGGCCGCCAGCGCCAGTCGCTGCTTCAGCCCTCCACTGAGAGTTCCGGCCATCTGCTGGCGAAGCTGATTCAAGCCATAGGTATCGAACTGCTCCTTGAGCCGCTGCTTAGCCGCTTTGCCGCTGATGCCATATATCTGGGCGATAAACTTGAGGTTTTCCGCCACGGTTAAGTCATCGAACAGCGAAAACTTTTGAGTCATATAGCCGATCCGGGTACGCAAGGCCTCGGCCTGCCTGGGCAGCTCCAGCCCCAGCACCCTTACCGATCCCTCGCTGGGTGTTAGCAACCCGGTCAGCATACGGATGCTGGTCGATTTACCGCACCCGTTGGGGCCGATAAAGCCGTAGATCTCGCCCCGTCTAACCCGCAGGTCGAGTTTATCAACCGCCCGCAAGCTGCCAAACACCCGGCTGATCTGTTCGGCTACGATCAACTCTTCCATCAAGGTAACTCGACCTGAACTGGCAGACCGCTGGCCAGCGCTATCGCCGTATCGGGCAGCTGCACCTCGGCTAAATACATCAGCCGGGCTCGCTCTTCGGCATTGAGTGCGTAATAGGGAGTGAAGGTGGCATCGGTGGCGATCCAGCGCACCTTGCCTTGCCATATTTGTTCGACGCCGTCGATGTGAACGCTCAGCGTATCGCCCGACTTGACCCTGGCCCGGTAAGGCTCGGGAATATAAACTCGGGCATACGGCGCACTGGTAGCCAGCGTCACCGCAACCGGCGAGCCAAGAAAAACCCGCTCGCCAACATTCCACGGCAGACTATCTAGCCAGCCATCACGGGTGGCGGTAACGCGATAGTCAGACAGCAAGGTTTGTTGCCGTTGCAACTTTGCCTCGGCGGCTTTCAGCTGCGCCTGGGCCTGCTTCAACTCCTCCGGTCGGGTACCATTGATCAAGCGTCGCAACTGTTGTCGTGATACCAACAGCGCGGCATGCTGCGAAGCACTGCGGGCAATCGCCTCATCGAGATAGGCTTCGCCCAGCGCATTTTTGGCGTTGAGTTTGCGGGTTCGCTCTAGCGCCAGTTGCGAGCCTTTCAATAACGCAGTATCACCCTCGACTCGCGCCTTAGCTTCGGCGATATCTTCAGCACGGGCACCGTTTTGCAGTTTTTCCAAATTAGCCGCCGCATTGTCCACTTCTGCAACCGCCTGCTGTACAGCGGCCCGTTGCAGGTTGTCATCGAGCTGAACCAACAGGTCACCTTTATGAACAACGCTGCCTTCTCGGACCGGCTGGGCTATCACCAGCTCACTGGCCGTTGCGGTCAGCACGACCCGATCACGCTCGAGCGTACCCAGCGCCAACGGCGGTTGTTGCTCCAAGCAGCCGCCGAGTATCAATCCAACCAACGGGGCGACGATGCAAGACACTAACCTCATAGACAACTCCTTAATCAAAACAGAGGGCGGGCAGTAGTTGGTCAATCAGCCGCTGCTGAACCGAGTGCTAGGCTGGCAGCATTCACCACCTGGTTGCGGCCGTTATTTTTAGCAAAATAGAGCGCTTCATCGGCCTGTTTGAGCGCATCATCAAGATCTTTGTCTAACACTGCAACCCCAAGGCTGATGGTGATACTGAGGTCCCACTGGGGGCTGCTAAAGCTCAGCAGCGCAACTCTTTGACGAAGACGCTCGGCCAGTTTGATCGCTTGGTCGACATTGGTATGCGACAGTACGATAGCAAACTCTTCACCGCCCAACCGGCAAGCTAGATCGGTCTCACGCGCGGCGTCTGCAATAGTATCAGCCAGCGCTTTGATCACCTCATCACCGACATCGTGACCGTAGGTGTCATTAACGCGCTTGAAGTGGTCAATATCGAGCATAATGACCGACCGCGAAAACTGGTAACGTTCGGCAGCAGCGATCAACTGCTTGGCGTGCTCCCAAAGATGACGGCGATTAGCCAGTCCGGTCAGCGGGTCACTCATCGCCAGCGTTTTAAGCTCATGGTGCTGTGTTAACAACAGCCGATGATCAACAAGCAGCCTTCGTCCCACAACAGCAGTACCGATCAATAGCAACAAAATAGAAACCAAAGAGATAGCACGCTGGGTTCGCCAGTCTTGCAGTACTTGGGATTTCGACACCGTGGCAACCGTCACAACCGGGTACTGCTCCAACTTTTGGTAAGCCATCAGCTGTAACGTCCCATCGCTCGCTGAGACATACTCCGCTCTTCCCGTACCCGAAAGTTGCTGCCAAGCGCTATTCGATTGCTCGGCTAGCGGTACCGTCGATGCAGTCTGCGCTTCATCGGCCCAGATAATTTCACCGTTGTATGTCGCGACACCTAACCGAGTCCCCGAGAGGGCGGTCAAGCTATCGAGTTGAGGAGCAAAAAAGTCCGGCGAAATACTGGCTATCAATATCGCTTTCAACCCTCCTTCAGTGGTGCGTATCGGTAAACTGGCCACCACTATCCATTCATCATCGAGCATCGAACGGATCGGCTGACTCAGATAAATATCACTGCCAGGGTGGTCGAGGTGATGCTTCACATATTTTCGATCGGCAATATTGGGCCGCGCTTGATCACGATTCCAATGCAAAATCTGGCCATCGGGCGACGCAACACTGAAGGTGCGGATATACCGTTTGCGCTGCAAAATTTCTTCTGAAAAAACCTCAAAGGCACGCCGGCGCTGTTCGGGCGTTGCCGCAGCATCGATAAACCGGCCTGCTGTTCGGGTGTTATGGAGCGCTTCCGACAGATCATCTAACGATCGTCGAACATTGGCACCAGTCAGCTCGGCAACATAGGTCGAATTAGCTTGTGCCACTCGCAAGTCGGCGTGGTACTCATTCCACAAAGACAGTATTAGCAACAACACAACGGCAGCTACCCCGCCCACTAGAATGAAGATACTCGGCGGAATAGAACGGTCTTTATCCAACAGCGACATTGTCATCGAGTACGGCCAATTGTCATTACGATTGTCAAAAGGATAGCAACATTAATTCATTATTCAGAGACTTGCGTACGACTTCCCCAATCAAAGCCAACCAATATTGAACCCAAAACAGACCTAAGCAGCGCTAACCCAAAGCTGTTGTTTAAGTCCTGCCCTACTGTGCTCCTATCAGCCCCCTAGACAATGACTCTATGCTGCTGTAATGGAACAAAAATAATCGTATGGTATAAGGATCTATGCGGTCACTGGTTTCCACCCTGCCCGGTCTAACGTTTAAAAGCTTGCTTCGGAGAGTTGTTATGTATCGGTTTCCTCAGCTTCGTTCAGAAAAAAAACTAGCCCGTATCGCGGTGCTGACCAGCGGGGGTGACGCACCGGGAATGAACGCCTCGATACGAGCCATCGTGCGCGCGGGAGGCGCAGAGGGGATCGAAGTGTTCGGCGTCTACCGAGGCTACAGCGGCTTGGTCGAGGGCGATATACGCCCGTTGAGTTCAGCCTCGGTGGCCAACATCCTGCATCGTGGCGGGACCTGTCTCAAAAGTGATCGCTGCGAGGAGTTTCACTACTCTGCGGTACGGCAAAAAGTCGCCGAGACACTACGCGAGATGGCGATTGAGGCGCTGGTGGTGATCGGCGGCGATGGCTCGTTAACCGGCGCCCACCTGTTCCAGCAAGAGACCGGTTTTCCGGTAATCGGTATCCCCGGCACCATCGATAACGATATCACCGGTACCGAGGACACCATCGGTTTCGATACCGCGGTCAACACCGCACTGGATGCTATAGACCGGATTCGCGACACGGCCAACTCGCACGATCGACTGTTCCTAGTCGAGGTGATGGGACGCAACTCGGGCTTTATCGCCGCTCAAGCCGGTATCGCTGGCGGTGCCGAAATGATCCTGATCCCCAACAGGCCGATTGAATTCAAAGCGATCTGCCACAGCCTAGATCAGAGTCGCATAAAAGGCCGATTAAGTAGCATCGTAGTGATCGCCGAAGGTGAACCGGGCAGCACCCAGAAGCTGGCTCATAAACTAGAAAAAAATGGTTACGAGCCTAGGGTTTGTATCTTGGGTCACACCCAACGCGGCGGCGCGCCGACCGGCCATGACCGGGTACTGGCATCAAGTTTGGGGGCGATGGCCATCAGCCACCTGCAAGCGGGGATATCTGATGTGATGCTGTCGGTACAGCAGAACGAAATTCTTGCCGTGCCGCTGGAAAAAACCCTCGAGCCGCGCGTATTTGAAAGCGAAGTGCTGCTGGAATTGGCCAAAAAACTACGCGGGTAAAATCCTTAGCAACCGCAGCAATCAAACAGAACCCGACAACGCCTCGTGACGTTGAATTTACCGGATAATATTTCACCACAAACCAAGGAACCATCAATGCCAATCAAGGTTAAATTTGAACTGGAAAAGCAGGTCAAACACAGCGTTCGCTACAAAGAAGTGGTCGAGGAGGGACGTGCTCCGGTTGTTGGCTCGCTTTACGTCCAAAAATGGTACGCAGGCGATGCCAAAACGCTCACGCTCACCCTCAGCAAACCCGGTGAAGACGAGCAAGATTAGACCGTCCAATAAACAACATTATCGCCCCCTACTTCCGCTATAGCAGGCTAGACTGACAACGACTTATTCACGTTAAGGAGAGACAGCTATGGATATTCAACGCTCCAGCGTTGCAGGTCTGAGTCTAGCAATAACCCTCTTGCTTCCCCTGCAACCACTGCAGGCCGGCTGGGGTGACCTACTCAAACAGATAGAGGAGAAGGCTCCCGAATTACTGCAAGACAATGAGCCCAAGGCCGCCACCAACAGCAGCAACCTCGACACCGATACGCTGGTACGCGGGCTCAAGCAGGCACTGGAGGTAGGCACCCAGCGGGCAGTCGACAATGTCGCCAAGACCGATGGTTATTTTGCCAACCCGGCCATCAAGGTTCCTCTGCCTATGGCCGTCGAAACAGGCTCAACGCTGCTGCGCCAGTATGGCATGGGTACCCTTGTCGACGAGTTTGAGCTCAGCATGAACCGCGCGGCTGAGAAAGCTGCTCCGCAGGCTACCCAGTATTTCTTAGAAACCCTGCAGCAGATGAGTATCGACGACGCCCGTCAGATCTACCAAGGGGCCGACGATGCAGCCACCCGTTATTTTCAGCAGCACACTTCTAGCCAGCTAGAAACCGTATTCAAACCCATCATTACCGACGCGATGGAACAGGTCGGGGTGACTCGTTATTACCAAGAATTGGTCCAGCAAGCCCGCCAGTATCCGTTAGTAGGCGATATGGATCTGGCACTGGAAAACCATGTCACGGAACAGGCGCTGGAAGGATTATTTTTGATGCTGGCAGAAGAGGAGAAGAAGATCCGCCAAGATCCCCTAGCGCGCTCGACCGATCTGCTAAAGCAGGTGTTTGGGCAATAACCAGATCGCTAATCAGCAATATTAACCGGAGCAATATCCAACATCGGTGCCGCATCCAAGGATTCGGCATCCATCATGGTCGCCACGTGTTGCAACGATGACAGAATCTGCGTCTTCTCCCAGTCGGCTAACGACTCAAACCGGTCGATAAACTGCTCGTGCAGCAAGGTCGGAGAAGCTTCGAGGGTGTCCCGCCCCAACGGCGTCAGCCTAGCGTTAACAACCCGTTTATCCGACTGACTTCGCACCCGTTCAATCAGCCCTCGATCCTGCAATCGGTTCAAAATTGTCGTGACGGTCGCCTGACTCAGCGACACATCATCGGAGATCCGTTTCACCGTGACGTCGCCCAAGGTTTCGATCGCACGGAGTATCATCACCTGCGGAATAGTTAGACCACAAACCTTTAAAATCCGCTTAGATTGCAGGTCTGTCGCCCGGATAATACGCCGCAGGGAGACCAAAACCTCATGCCAATAAGGGTCATTATTCATAGACAAGCCGTTTCCTAAGCAACAGTGGGGCGAACTCTAGTTTAAGAACTTTTGCGGCCAAAACAAACTAAAAATAGTTAGAGCTGTAATAGTTAGAGCTGTAATAGTTAGAACTCTAATAGTATGATAAACCGATCGACAAACAGAAAACCAGAGGACGTTGTCTATGAAGGGTTTAATCGCCGCATTGCCACTGCTGCTTGCTGCTACATCCGTACAGGCAGAACAAGCCTGCGGCAAAGTCACCATCGCCGATATGAATTGGAGTTCGGCTAGCCTTATCGCCAACATCGACCGATTCATTCTCGAGCACGGCTACGGCTGCGATGCCGAACTGGTTCCCGGCGACACCATGCCGACCATTACCTCGATGACCGAAAAAGGTGAACCCGATATCGCGCCCGAAATGTGGAGTAATTCGGCCCGTGACGTGATCGAGAAGGGAGTCGCCGACAAACAACTGAGCGTTGCCGGTAAATCACTGTCCGACGGCGGCGAAGAGGGTTACTGGGTACCCAAGTATATGGTCGATGCTGATCCCAGCCTTGCCACCATCAAAGGCGTGATCGCCAACGCCAAGCTGTTCGAACACCCCGAAGACCCGGATAGCTCGGCACTGATCGGCTGCCCTGCTGGCTGGAACTGCCAGATCTCGGCGAGCAACCTGTTTATTGCATTAAAACTTGAAGATGCCGGTTTCGAACTGATCGATCCAGGCTCGGGTGCAGGCCTGGCCGGTTCGATCGCCCGCGCCTACGAGCGCGAAAAGCCTTGGTTGGGCTACTACTGGGCACCTACCGCGGTGCTGGGTAAGTACGAGATGGTCAAGGTCGATTTCGGTTCGGGCATCGACAAGCAGCATTTCGTCGACTGCATCACCCAGGACGGTTGCGAGAATCCCAAGCCAACCATGTACCCACCGTCAGCGGTTGACACTGTCACCACTGGAGAGTTCGCAGGCCGAGCACCACAGGTTTATGATTACCTGGGTAAGCGGTCATTTAAGAATGCACAGATGAACGTGTTGCTAGCATGGATGGAGAACAACCAGGCCGATGGCGACATCGCGATGGAGCACTTCCTCACAAACTACGAGAGCACCTGGACACCTTGGGTTTCGGCCGAAGTTGCCGGTAAAGTAAAGAAAGCACTCAGCAGCATGTAATCGATCCTGTCGAACACGTTGTAGCTTTCGCCCCGTCACGCATTGCGAGCCGGGGCGAAATTGGTTTTACCGGTCAGGCCAGCACACCCACCTGATCGCACCCGCAATAAGCTCCGGAGCCCGATATGGCCGATAGTTCATGGCTAAACAAATTCCCGCAGATGGATCGTGCCGATCTATTGGCGATCAAGAAGTCGCTCGATGGCGGCTTTCGTGAATTTTCCCGCACCTACGGCGACACCATTGAATCTTTCTTTGACCCGCTATTGACCTTCCTGATCTGGTTCGAAAAACTACTGCTCACCTCGCCCTGGTGGGCGGTGATTATTGCTATCACTGTACTGGTATACCTAGCCAGTCGTTCGTGGAAATTGTCGCTGAGCGTGATACTAGCGTTTTTGACCATCGGCTATTTCGGCATGTGGGAAAACACCATGCGGACGCTGAGTATCATCACGGTCTGCACCCTGCTATCGATCGGTCTCGGCATACCGATTGGGGTCGCGATGGCGCGCTCTGACAAGGTGCGGGCGACCGTCACCCCGATGCTGGATATCATGCAAACGATGCCCGCCTTTGTTTATCTAATCCCGGTGGTCATGCTACTCGGAATCGGCAAGATACCCGGGGTAATCGCAGTAGTCATCTACGCCATTCCGCCGGTAATCCGACTCACTAACTTAGGCATCAGGCTGGTCGATAGCGAAGTGATGGAAGCGGCCACAGCCTACGGAGCCAGCCCAATGCAACGGTTATTTGGGGTGCAGCTACCGCTGGCCTCACCCACCATCATGGCCGGTATCAATCAGACCATCATGATGGCGCTGGCGATGGTGGTGATCGCCTCGATGATCGGCGTCAAAGGTTTGGGCCAACCGGTACTAAAATCGATCACCAACCAATATTTTACTCTGGGACTATTTAACGGCCTGGCTATCGTCGCCTTGGCGATCATCTTCGACCGAGTTTCGCAGGCCTACGCCAAGCGATCCCAGAAACATATGCAAGGTGCAGACAATGCCTGATCCGACGCAAGCACAACAGCCACTGATTCAGATCGAAGGCCTGTACAAGGTATTCGGTGATAAGCCGTCTACAGTGATGCCGCTGGTGCACGAAGGCCGATCCAAGGATGATATTTTGGCCGAAACCGGTCATACCGTCGGCTTGAAAGCGATCGACCTGAGCATTCAAAAAGGTGAAATCTACGTCATCATGGGGCTGTCAGGATCCGGCAAGTCGACCCTGATCCGACATTTTAACCGCCTGATAGACCCTACCGAAGGCCGCATCATGGTCGAAGGTATCGACGTGATGAAACTCTCACCCAAAGAGTTGGAACAATTTCGTCGTCATAAGATGTCGATGGTGTTCCAGCGCTTCGGTTTGATGCCCCACCGCTCGGTGATCGAGAACGTCAGCTACGGTTTGACGGTCCAAGGGGTCGATAAAGCCACCCGACTGGAAAAAGCCAAACAGTGGCTGGAAACCGTTGGTCTAGCCGGTTACGAAGAGCAGTTCCCATCGCAGCTATCCGGTGGCCAGCAGCAGCGCGTCGGTCTGGCTCGGGCACTCTGCACCGACGCCGAAATCCTGCTGATGGACGAAGCCTTCTCGGCCCTCGATCCATTGATTCGTAGCGAGATGCAAGACCAACTGATCGAGCTGCAAGAAACGCTGCATAAGACCATAATCTTTATTACCCATGACCTGGATGAAGCACTCCGGCTGGGCGACCGCATCGCTATACTCAAAGACGGCGTATTGGTACAAGAAGGCACTCCGGTCGATATCCTGCTCAACCCTGCTGACGACTACGTCGAAGCCTTCGTCAAAGACGTCAACCGGGCTCGGGCGCTAACCGTCGAAACAGTAATGAAGCCGCCAGCCTGCCGCATCACCGCTGACACTATCGGCGAAGCACTGATTCAGATGAAAAAAACCCCCGGAGATTACGGCTACTACATCAACCAGCAAGGCTATCAAGGGGTCGTCAGCCAGGACGCGCTTGAAGCCGCCGCTAAACATGATGATGAGCAGCGGATGGACGCTGAGATCCTAGAAGACATCGACGCTATCTCACCCGATGCACTATTGGAGTCGGTGATCCCGGAAACGCTCGATACCGATTATCCGCTACCGGTGGTAGATGCAGAGGGTGACCTGCAGGGTGAATTGTCTCGAGCCAGTTTGGCCGAGGTACTGGGCGACAACTCCAATAGTAACGCGGCGTAGCATTCAGATACCTGTTCCAGACGCCTAACAGCACTCCTTGGCCGAGGAGAAACGTTGAGAGGGCGTCTGCGTACAAGAAATCGAGGTAGTCCTGTTCGTCGGCTCTCGACCGGTGCGTTTCACAGCGGTTCAATCTAGGCTTAAGCCATGCGCCTCTTTACTTCGATTGAACCACCAGCAGCCATGCAGCAGGCCCTGGCTCAGATCTGCTACGGCCTGCCTCGCATTCGCTGGGCCCCACCCGAGCAGCTCCACCTGACGCTGGTATTTATCGGCGAAGTGCAACCCGCTTTGCTCGAACCCATTATCGAACAACTAGGCAAGATTCATTTCGAACCATTCAGACTCGAATGCCAGGGGTTGGGCAGTTTTCGTTCCGGGGTGCTGTGGCTCGGGGTCGAACCTCAACCGCAGCTGCTGGCTTTGCAGCAATCGCTACTTGCGCAGCTACGACCACTAGAAGGCTTACGACTCGAGTCGCGACGCTACCACCCGCATATCACTCTTGGCAGAATGCATCGGCGCCACCCTCCCGATCTACAGCACTTTCTGGCCGAGCATCAACAGCAGCACTTCAGCTTTGAGGTGGATCGGTTTGAATTAAAATCGAGTGTGTTATCTGCAGAGAGAGCACAACACCGAAGCGAGTGCAGTTTTGCGGCGCAAGTCTAAACCGGTGGATAAACCCAGAAGCAGCATTAGAGCGAAATTACTTCAGTGCATTTTGAAACTCATCCCAGCTGATACCGGCTTTGGCCATCTGCGCGCGTAGCTCTTTTTGATGGCGCTCACCCACGCTATTTTGTATCCGCTGGCTGCGCTCATCCATCAACTCACGCACCCAAGCACGGGCGGTTTCTAGCTGACTGGAGCTCAACGTCTTTGATCCAGTGCGAAGTTGAGTCAGATTATTAAAATCGATTTCGTACGGCATGAAAGGACAACTTAGATAAAACGGATGCAGACAATAGTGTCTTTTATCATCAAATTCAAACTCTGAATAGGCTAATTCACGATAACAACACAACTCTATGCAAGGGCTCCGTTGGGTACCCACAAACAGCATAGTTCAAAACCCGGCAGCCTATGCTCAAGCCCCTCTGCATTTTGCCCAGCAGTGCGACTAGAGCAGCTCAGAGGCTCGCCAACACAGCCAGCAGCACCATCGCTTCGGACAACTCAACAAGCGCTCCTGCAGTATCACCGGTGGTGCCGTCAATCCGCTCAATCATCAGGTAACGCAACCCGGCAAACAACACTAAACAGCTCAGTAAGATCGCGACCCCTACCGCGCCACAAAGTAGCGCTAACAACAACGCCAGCGAGCCCAGTAGGTAACGCGCTTGCTGACGCGGGAACGACCCTGCCAACACGTTACCCAGCCCTCCGGCACGAACGTAGTCGGTAGTTAAAAACAGCAGTAACAGCATCGCTCGCGCCACAACAGGCGCTACGATCAGCCACTCTGGCGCAGCAGCAATCAAGCTAGCAATGGCGCTGAATTTCACCAAGAGCAGCAACACCAACACCATCACGGCAGCAGGGCCGCAGGTGGGATCTTTCATCAATGCCAAGGTGCGGTCGCGATCACCAAAGCCTCCGACCCAAGCATCGGCACTATCGGCCAAACCATCGAGATGCAAACCGCCGGTCAGCAAGCACCAGACACTCAGCAACAACGCCGCCTGCACTGACCAAGCACCGGGCATCAGCCCCTGCAGTGCGAGCTGGGTCAACCAAAGAGCGCAGCCGATAAACAGCCCGACAAGCGGGTAAAACAGCAGCGAGCGTCCCACTATGCTATTTTCAACCCGACCGATATCCGGCATCGGGATACGGGTCAAAAATTGCAGCGCTATCAGCAATGGCTGACTCCAGCTTGCTACTTGTGACGGCTTAGGCTGCTTCATCGCGCTGAGTCTTCATAGTTGTCTAATTCGGGCAGTCGGTTAATAAAGATCACTTGCGAATGAAAGCCTAACTGCTGCGGCATATCCGCATCACGATCCCGATACAGCTCGATCCGACTGAACGAACCATAATCCAGGCTCAATTGGTGACCGGCTACCACCGGCATCCCCAGCAGCTGGCACAGCAGCGTTCGTATCACACCGCCGTGACAGACGCAGAGTAGATGGCGCTCCGATGCATCATTGGCACTGCCTGCTAACCAACATTGCAACATCTCAGCTACCCGCTGCTGCAAACTGTGGATCGATTCAGCAGATGGCGGCGGATTCGTTTCGGGATCCTGCCAGAAGGCTAACACTTGAGATGGGTGTTGCTGCCAGACCTGCAGTTGCAGCAGCCCATCCCAATCGCCAAAGTCGATTTCACGCAGTCGGTCGTCCAGCTGTAACGGTAATCCCAATCGCTCGGCCAACCGTTGTGCAGGTAGCCGACAACGCTGCAGCGGCGAACTGTAGATAGCTTGCCACGTCAGCTGATCGCTGCGGGTAGCCGCGTCCATCTGCGCCCAGCCCACGGTAGACAACGCCGAATCGGTCCGACCCCGATAGATCTTACCGTCGTCACAAGCGCCGTGACGCAGCAGGTCGATAATCAGCCGCTGCGACACTCGTTAGCCCTGGTTCGACACGACGGCTTCGTCGAAGGTCGCCATCTCCGCCTGCAATGCACAGGCGGCTTTAAACAGCGGCACAGCCACCGCAGCACCACTACCCTCGCCCAATCGCATACCCAGATCCAACACCGGCTCAGCCTCTAACGCGTGCTGTATCGCCTTATGTCCCGGCTCAGCCGAATTGTGCGAAAACAGCAACCAATCCCGCACGCCGCTATTGATTTTACACGCCGTCAACGCTGCCGCAGTACTGATAAAACCATCGACCAGCACCGGCATGCCGAGTTGAGCGCAACGTATATAAGCACCAACCAAGCCTCCAATTTCGAAACCTCCCAAACAGCGCAACACCTCAAACGGATCACTCGGCGCATGGCGGTGCAGCTCCAGCGCTAACGCGATCGCTTGAGCCTTGCGATTAACCGCGTTGACATCGATACCGCTACCGGGGCCAACCAGCTCGGCAGCGGGTAGGTGTAACAAAGCCGCCGCCAAAGCGGTCGCGGAGGAGGTATTGGCAATTCCCATCTCGCCGCCGATAAATAACTGGGCGTTTTGCTGCTGCGCCCGCTCGGCCGCTTGCTGTCCGGCTGTAAGCGCCTGGGTTAACTGGTCGCAAGTCATCGCCGCGGTGACACAAAAATTGACAGTGCCAGCGGCAATACGCTGGTCGACAACGTGCGGCAACGGCTCAAGTTCAACCACCGTCCCCAGATTCACCACCTCAAACTGAGCACCGATCTGGCGAGCCAGGACGCAGATCGCAGCACCACCACGAGAAAAATTGCGCACCATCTCAGCCGTGACCGCCTGCGGAAAAGCCGATACGCCCTCGTCAGCCACTCCGTGGTCACCCGCAAACACGGTAATCGACACTTGGTCTAGCTGAGGTTTGAGCTGTCCCTGCATGGCGGAGAACTGAACCCCTATCCGCTCAAGCAACCCTAACGAGCCTTGAGGCTTGGTCAATTGATCCTGGTAGGCCAGCGCTTGATCGCGCAGTTCCAGGTGCAAAGGGCTAACAGCTTCGGTAATCCAGACAGGCTTCACACGCAATCCTTAATTATAAAATCGATGGTTTAATAACTTCCAGTTTCAACTCTCTAGTTTCAAAATGGTCCCGGCGGGTTTCAACACATGCGGCAACCCTGCCACGGTAAACACCACTCGGTCGCAGTGCTCGGCAACGCGTTGCTGCAACCAGCCCATCTCATCCTGAAATTGGCGGCTCAGCTCACCCAGCGGCACGATCCCCATGCCAACCTCGTTGGAGACAAAGATCACGTGTCCGGGTAACTGCGGCAGCACCTCTAGTAGCGCATCGACTTCTCGCCTTAGCAGCTCAGGTTGCTCCGCGCAGATCAGGTTGCTGAGCCACAACGTCAGGCAATCGACCAGCAATAGGCCCAACTCTCCGGCCTGTTGTTGAAGCACTTGGGCCAAGGCGATCGGTTCCTCGAGCAAATTCCAATGATCGGGACGCCGACTGCGATGCTGCTCGATGCGAGCCGCCATCTCCGCATCCCCCACCGTGGCGGTGGCGATGTAGCTAACCTGCAATCCGGATTGCAACGCCAGTTGCTCAGCCAGACGACTCTTACCCGAGCGGGCACCACCGAGGATCAATTGCTTCACAATTCTCACCTATAAAAATAAAGCGCGACTATACCAATCGAGTTGACCAAGGGGCAAACCGGCTAACAAGTCGAAGAATCGTTCGAGGGCTTTGTCTTCGCGGCAAAATTACAGTATTGTCGAGGCCGAAAGCTATCAACATCTGAAGGAGTTCCTTTCGTGGATTCAGCAGTCCAATCTATCTGGCTCGTCGGAGCCTCCACCCTGATCATCGGCATCGTGCTGGGATTACTGATCGCTCGTAGCAGTAACAACGCTCGCAGCAAAGAAGCCCTAATCGAAGAACTCAACGACGCCCGCCGCGAATTTGAGAATTATAAAGTCGACGTCAGCAGCCACTTTTCTCAAACGGCCGACCTGGTCAACAACCTGACCGACAGCTATCGCGAAGTTCATCAGCATCTCTCCAACAGTGCCAGCCGGCTATGCAGCGAAGATGAGCAACTACTGGTTAGCCTTGAACGCCCCGCCGAAACGGCAGCAAACAGTGAGGTTAATGACGCTGAAGCCGATCAAACCATCGAGCCACCTCGGGATTACGCGCCCAAAAATGATCCTGAGTCATCTGGCACTCTGGCTGAAGATTTTGGATTGAAACAGAAAGAAGCGCTGCACGACCCCTCATTGACGGTCGACCATGCCCCAAGCAGAAGCTAAAAACTTAGTCCAGTAGCGCTTAACAGGCAGCTAGCTTCGCCTGTTAAACGCCCTTTCTCGCAACCACCTAGCCCGCAGCGATCAAACCGGATTATCCAACTCGATATAGCTGTGTTCGATATCCAGTTCATCGGCCAATCGTTGCCCCAAAGCCTGCACCCCAAACCGCTCGGTGGCATGATGGCCCGCAGCAAAGTAATGCACCCCGCTTTCACGCGCAGCGTAAACCGTCGGCTCAGAAATCTCCCCGCTAACGAACGCATCGAGACCACGACTAATGGCGTGATCGATATAGCCTTGAGCCGCCCCGGTGCACCAGCCCACCGTTTCAATCTGATCGCTACCTCCCTCGATATGCTGCGGTTGACGACCCAGCACCCGGCCAATCAAGCCACCAAACTCAGCAGCCGATATCGGTTGCGGCAGTCGTCCCCAGAGCCCTACCGGATTGGGGTTATCAAGCTCGAGTCCGCCTTCGACCTGCAGCCCTAATCGCTTGGCTAACTGGGCGTTATTACCCAACTCAGGATGGATATCGAGCGGTAGGTGATAAGCGATCAAACTGATATCGTACTTGAGCAAGGTTTGTAAGCGACGCTTTTTCATCCCTCGAATACAGGGGTCTTCGCCGCGCCAAAAATAGCCATGGTGAACCAGAATCGCATCGGCTTTGACCAGCACCGCGGCGTCGATCAATGCCTGACTGGCCGTCACGCCGCTAACTATTCGTTTTATCTCACCCCGCCCTTCCACTTGCAGGCCGTTGGGGCAGTAGTCATTCACCTGCCCCGGCTGCAGCCATTGATCCAACTGCTCAACAATTTGATTTAGACTCACCACCGCAGTTTTCCCCTAGAATTCAAATACCAATCAAAAGTCGCTGTCCGTATAATGGCCGCTTACCGAAGATCGAGATCTGCATGCGTAAACTGACCTCCATACTGCTATGGCCTATCATCGCCGGCATTTTAGTTGCCATCGTGATGCTGACCCTATTTCCACAGGGTATCAGCCCCAGCCTGGCTCCGGTAGAGATCAATCAGGTCTCACCCACCGAGCAGCCTACTCCAGTTTTGGGTTCCGGCCCGGTATCCTATGCCGATGCCGTCAGCAAAGCCGCATCCGCAGTGGTTAACATCTACACCCGTACCCGGGTTGAAGACCTCCCCGAGTCTCAACGCCAAGACCCTAATTACAGAGATTTTTACAATCAAGAGCCGGACGCTACGCGCGACAAATACCTCTCCAGCCTCGGTTCAGGGGTCATCATCAGCCCGCAAGGCTATATCATCACCAACAACCATGTTGTAGCCGAGGCCGAAAGTATTCTGGTGGCGCTGCGCGATGGCCGCGAAGCCGAAGCCAAGGTGATCGGTACCGATCCAGAAACAGATCTGGCCATTCTTAAAGTCGAGCTGGGCAACCTTTCGGTGATCAATCTGGCCTCGTCAGAATCGATCCGGATTGGCGATGTGGTGCTGGCGATCGGCAACCCCTATGGTGTTGGCCAAACTGTCACTATGGGTATCATCAGCGCTACCGGTCGCAATCAGTTAGGCATAAACACCTACGAAAACTTCATCCAGACCGATGCTGCCATCAATCCGGGCAACTCCGGCGGTGCGTTGATCAACGCCCACGGCTATATGATCGGAATCAACACCGCAATTTTCTCCCGCTCCGGTGGCTCCCAAGGAATCGGCTTCGCCATCCCATCCGATCTAGTGACCAGCATCCTGCAAGGAATTATCGAGCACGGCCGTATTGTTCGTGGCTGGTTGGGAATCGAAATCCAGGAGATGACACCGGCGCTGGCCGAATCGTTCGGCATCCAAGAGGCCCAAGGACTGATCATTGCCGGCATTTTCCGCGACAGCCCGGCACATAAAGCAGGCCTTCAACCCGGTGATATTTTGATCGAGATCGACGGTAAGTTGATCCAAAATGGCCACGGCGCGATGAACCAGATTGCTGCAGCCAAGCCCGGTACGGTTATCGTGATGGGACTACTGCGCAACGGTGAGCAGTTAACGCTGGATGTCACCATCGGTGACCGCCCACCGACCCGGCCTAACTAAAGACACCGCACAATGCTGGCAGAGCTATGAGCGATTCGGCTCAGCCACTCTGCCCCCTTGTGGCCAAGCTTTTGCTATCTCCTCCCCTTAAGGCAGTTTCTGCTTTCTGATAAAGAAACTTATGCTTTTCTGCTATCAAAAAGCGCATCAGCGTGAACGTAATTCAAGACAGAATGCTGCTCACTGAACCAAAATGAAAAGACGTAGTTTGCTACGAAATGAATCGACGACTGCCAAGCTAGACGCCAACATGAACATCATCACCCTTTTGACACTGCAGACGCTGTTAATCCCTACGCTGGTATTCGCATGCCCAGCTGGTATCGACTGCAACAAAGGGGGGAACAAGCAGAGTGGAAAACAAACGGGGAAAGTCGAAGCTCATCAACACAATAACCCGCAACACCGGCTTCAGGTCATTTTACATTCCCATGAATTCGCCGGCAAAACCTGCAGCTACGATAGCAACTGTGCCACCGGCTACAAATGCGATTTACGTCGTGGCTACCACAAAGGGGTTTGCGTGCATCGTCGCTAAGCCGTTGCTAATCCTGGCTTACCACTAAATCCCAAAGACACAAGCAGCGTAACCAGCTGATCGACATTCACATCAAACGTGCTACAGGGTGTATAGCCAAACAGGACAACCCCGATCAAAAATAGCGATCAGTCGCGGGGCTTGATCCGGTATTCAGCCGAACGTGCATGAGCGGTCAGTCCTTCGCCCCGAGCCAATACCGATGCAGTGTGCCCCAGCGCACTGGCACCCTCGGCAGAAAAACTGATTAAGGATGAACGTTTCTGGAAATCATATACCCCCAACGGTGACGAAAACCGGGCGGTACCCGAGGTGGGCAAAACATGGTTCGGACCGGCGCAGTAATCACCTAGAGCTTCAGCGGTATAGCGACCCATAAAGATCGCCCCTGCATGGCGAATATCGGCCAGCAGCACTTCGGGGTTTTCCACCGATAGCTCCAGGTGTTCCGGCGCAATGCGATTAACCAGTTCAACCGCTTCATCCAGGTCGGCGACTTCGATCAATGCCGCCCGCTCTTGCAGCGATTTGCGAATAATATCCTGCCGCTCCATGGTAGGTAGCAACGTTTCGATGCTGCGCTCTACCTGATCGAGATAAGCAGAATCGGGGCAGATCAGAATCGATTGGGCATCCTCATCGTGCTCGGCCTGCGAAAACAGATCCATCGCCACCCAATCGGGGTCGGTTTTGCCGTCACACACCACCAGGATTTCTGAAGGTCCGGCGATCATGTCGATACCGACCAAACCAAATACGGCTCGTTTAGCGGTGGCAACGTAGATATTACCCGGCCCAACTATCTTGTCGACACGCGGCACGGTCTCGGTACCGTATGCCAGCGCGGCTATAGCCTGCGCCCCGCCGACGGTAAACACCCGGTCGACACCGGCCAGTGCGGCTGCCGCCATCACCAGATTATTCAACTCGCCATCAGGAGTCGGCACCACCATGATAATCTCTTTGACGCCAGCCACTTTAGCCGGGATCGCATTCATCAGCACCGATGAGGGGTAGGACGCTTTACCGCCCGGTACATAGATACCGACTCGATCCATCGCCGTGACCTGCTGGCCCAACACCGTGCCATCGGCCTCGGTGAATTGCCAAGATCGCTGTAGCTGGTGCTGGTGATAGTCACGCACTCGCTGCGCAGCCACCTCTAACGCTTGGCGCTGCTCATCGCTCAAGCCATCGAGTGCCTGTTGCAGCTGCTCAGCGCCGAGTTCCAACTCCGCCATGCTGCCGACCTGCAACCGATCAAAACGGTTACTGTAGGCAACCAGCGCGCTATCACCTTCGCTACGCACCCGAGCCAGAATCTCGTCTACGATACGGTTGACCGCCAGATCGGAGACCGACTCCCACGCCAGTAGTTGCTCTAGCTGGGCGTCAAAACCGGCCTCAGACTTGTTTAAACGCTTCAACGAAACTGCACTCATACGCTCACCTCATCGGCTTTGGCGCGTTCAACCGCCTCGCCAAGCTGGTCAATAATCGGCTGAATGGCCGCGTGCTTCATCTTCATCGCCGCCTTGCTGACCACCAACCGAGTACTGATCGGCGCGATCATATCCAGCGGTTTCATGCCGTTCGCAACCAGGGTGTTGCCGGTATCGACGATATCGACGATGCAATCGGCCAGCCCCATGATCGGTGCCAGCTCCATCGCGCCGTAGAGTTTGATGATATCGACCTGCTGTCCCTGGCTAGCAAAGTAACGCTTGGTGATATTGACGAACTTACTCGCCACCTTGATCCGCCCCTGTACCGGTTTGGGGTTGACCAGCCCTGCGGTCATCAGTCGGCAACGGGCGATATTAAGATCCAGCGGCTCGTACATATCTTGCGCGCCATGCTCGAGCAACACATCCTTACCCGACACCCCCATATCCGCGGCACCGTACTCCACGTAGGTCGGCACATCGGTAGCGCGAATCACCAACAGTTTGATATGACTATGGTTGGTATCAAAAATCAGCTTGCGACTGGAGAAGATATCTTCGGCCGGAACGATCCCAGCTTGCTCCAGCAACGGCAAAGTTTCTTTTAAGATCCGCCCTTTAGACAGGGCGATGGTGATGGATTGGCTGGCGGTAGTCTGAGTCATGGTCATATCACGATAAGAGTCGGTTTATACGATGCGAGCGGCTCGGGTCGAGGGTCTCAAGCAGAGACCCGACGCACCTGCGCCCCGATGAGTTGCATCTTCTCTTCAATACATTCATAGCCGCGATCGATATGGTAGATCCGGTCGATCACGGTATCTCCTTCTGCCACCAATGCGGCAATAACCAGACTGGCCGAAGCGCGCAAATCGGTAGCCATCACCGGTGCAGCCTTGAGTTGCTCTACCCCTTCGATCACAACTGAATTACCGTCGATGGTGCATTTAGCCCCCATCCGTACCATCTCCTGGATGTGCATAAAGCGGTTTTCAAAGATCGTCTCGTGGATAATCCCGACCCCTTCGGCGACTGCGTTCATGGCCGCAAACTGAGCCTGCATATCGGTAGGAAAGGCCGGATACGGCGCCGTTGTCACATTGACTGCCTTGGGGCGCTTACCGTGCATATCCAACGAGATCCAATCGTCGCCGGTTTGAATCTCGGCACCGGCTTCTTCGAGTTTCATCAACACCGCTTCCAAAATATCGGGGCGGGTATGTTTTAGCTTAATCCGGCCTCTGGTTGCCGCAGCGGCAACCAGATAGGTGCCGGTTTCGATCCGATCGGCCATTACCGAAAACTCACAACCGTTGAGCCGCTCAACGCCGCGAATAATAATGGTATCGCTACCGTGACCGCTAATATCGGCCCCCATGGCGATCAAGCACTCGGCCAGATCGATGATTTCGGGTTCTTTGGCCGCATTTTCCAGCGTGGTGGTACCATCGGCCAGTGCTGCCGCCATCAGTATATTCTCGGTACCGGTAACGGTAACGATATCGAAGAAGATGTGCGCGCCTTTAAGCCGACCATCGCTCTTGGCGCGGATATAACCCTCTTCGACGCTGATATCGGCCCCCATCGCTTCGAGACCGCGGATATGCAGATCGACCGGACGACTACCAATGGCGCAACCACCCGGCAACGACACTTCGGCTTCGCCAAAGCGAGCCAGCATCGGCCCCAGTACCAAGATAGAGGCGCGCATCGTTTTCACCAGGTCATAGGGAGCAATCAGGGTGTTAACCGTACGCGAGTCGATCTCGACATTAAGTTTTTCATCGACCGTGACATCCACCCCCATCCGACCGAGCAGTTCGATCATGGTGGTAATATCTTGCAGATGCGGCAAGTTGCGGATCGTCATTAAGCCATCGGCCAACAAAGTCGACGCCAGAATGGGCAGCGCCGAGTTTTTTGCCCCGGAGATCCACACTTCACCATCAACCCGACAATCGCCGGATATCTTCAGTTTATCCATAATAAATTCCATAGAAACACAACCCGGCCTTCACCACAGGTTGTGTCTAAATAAAGGTCTTTAACCCTGCTGGGATTGCCACTGTTCAGGGGTATAGGTTTTGATTGTCACGGCATGGATCGCGCCATTGGCGATCTGCTCATTTAGACAACCATAAACGAGCTGCTGCTTTTTAACGGGAGACAAGCCTGCAAACAGCTCTCCTACCACGACAACCTGAAAATCACAGCCTTCTCCTGCGGTGATCACTTCACAGCCATCCAATTGCTGTTCGATCAGTTGCTTTACCTCAACCGCCTGCATAAACACTCCAGCTTGATAATCGAAAAATGAAACGGCCAATAATATAGAAATTCGTCCTAAAAGGCGAAGCCCGGCAGCCTCTCTAAAGTGACTACCAACACTTAAAACGGAGTAAAGACTAACAGCCAGGATTAAACCAAAGAGGAGACGGCAACCAGTGATGACAGGTCGCACAGTTCGGCAATCGCATGCAGCTCGGAAGGCAGGTAGCAAAACTCGACCTCGACATCCTGCTGTTGAGCTTTACGGCGCCAACATAATAGCAACGACAGCGCAGCGGTGTTGACCGATGTCACCGCAGAAAAATCAAACCGGCATAAGCCATCAGCGTGCTCGATCGCATCGAAACCGGCCTGACGTAGGCCGACCACCGAGCTAAAATCGATATCACCCTTAACCAGCCAAACGCCAGCTTGCTGATCCAACAGCTGCACCGACATGGCTATTCGCTGACCTTGTTAAACAAAAACTTGCCGATCAACTCTTCGAGTACTAGCGATGACTGAGTGTCATCGATCATATCGCCATCAGCCAACATCTCTTCATCGGCGCCGACGGTGACACCGATATACTTCTCACCCAACAACCCAGCGGTCAGAATCGCGGCAGAAGTGTCATAGCTCAGGTAATCCACATCATTATTGATCTTCATTTCGACCTTGGCCTTGAGCGCATCCGTATCGATGGTGATCGCGGAGACCTGACCAATCACCACCCCCGACATCGATACCTTGGAGCGCTCGGTCAAGCCGCCGGCATTTTCAAACAGGGCGTAGAGGGTATAGCTCTCTTTCGGGCCAGACAGGCTTAACCCACTGATATTGACCACCAGCACACCCAACGCGATCAGACCGGCCAACATAAAACCACCGACACTGAGTTCCAAGGTTCGCATCCGCATGATTATAGATCTCCAAACATAAGCGCGGTCAGCAGGAAGTCGAGTCCCAGTACTGCCAACGAGGAATACACTACGGTTTTGGTGGTCGCCTGACTGATCCCTTCCGAGGTCGGTATACAATCATAACCCTGAAAAACGGCGATCCAGGTCACCACAAAACCAAACACTATCGCTTTAATTATGCCGTTAACGACATCTTCACCAAACTCTACCGAGGCCTGCATATTGGCCCAGAACGAACCTTCGTAAATCCCTAGCCACTCGACGCCGACGAGCATTCCTCCCCAGATACCCACCACACTGAATATCATCGACAGGATCGGCATGGAGATAAAACCCGCCCAAAATCGAGGTGCCACAATCCGGCGCAACGGGTCGACACCGATCATCTCCATGCTCGCCAGCTGCTCTGTCGCCTTCATCAAACCTATTTCGGCCGTCAACGCCGACCCCGCACGACCGGCAAATAGCAACGCGGTCACCACCGGCGACAACTCTCGCACCAGGCTTAGTGCCACCATCTGTCCGACCGCTTGCTCGGAGCCGTAATCGACCAAAATGGTATAACCCTGCAGGCTGATGACCATGCCGATAAACAGCCCTGAGACCACAATGATGATCAACGACAGCACGCCGACCGAATATAACTGTTTAAGCAGCAACGGAAAGCCTGTACGGGGAACAGGTATTGCTACGATCGAGTGAAAGAGGAAAATCCCGGAGCGCCCCATCTCCATCAGCCAGGTGAGAACACGCCGTCCCAGCGATGCAATCAGCTCAATCATGACCGCACATCCGTTGGTATCAAGCTGTCTAAATACTCCGGTGCAGGGTAATGGAACGGTACCGGACCATCGGGCAAGCCTTGCATAAATTGTTTTACCTGAGGCGAGTCTTCGGCCAATAACCCCTCCGGGCTGCCATGGGCAACCACCTGCGCATCGGAAATCAGGTAGATGTAATCGGCAATACTCAGGGTTTCCTGGATATCGTGAGAAACTACGATAGTGGTGTGATTCAACGCGGCATTGAGCGACTTGATTAACTTAACCAGCACCCCCATCGCGATTGGATCCTGGCCAGTGAAGGGTTCATCGTACATCATCAGATCCGGGTCCAAAGCGATCGCCCGCGCCAACGCAACCCGTCGCGCCATACCACCAGACAGCTCACTCGGCATCAGCTCTATCGCCCCTCGCAAGCCGACCGACTGCAATTTCATCAGCACCAGATCTCGAATCATCACTTCGGGTAACTGGGTATGCACCCGCAACGGAAAGGCGACATTGTCGAACACGTTCATATCGGTAAACAGCGCGCCGCTCTGAAACAGCATCCCCATCCGTTCGCGCAGATCAAACAGGGCCGAACGGCCGAGTCGCGGTACATTGCTGCCGTCAATGATGATATCACCGGCATCGGGCCGAAGCTGACCACCGATCAGTTTAAGAAGGGTAGTTTTACCGGTCCCACTAGGCCCCATGATCGCCGTCACCTTACCGCGCGGAATCTGCATCGAGATATCCCGAAAGATATAACGATCGTTACGCGTAAAGGTCAGCCCTTCAATGTGGATAATGATGTCGTCGAGTAAATTCATGATACGAATAACAGTCTGCCTAACACCCCTTCAGGGGGCGCGAAGGGCGCTACTATAGCATCTGTTCTCATGTGAATGTAGACTGCCCCAAATTCGACCTCTGCCATCTTACTCACCGAATCAAAAATGTGTGTAAAAACAAGGATCATGGCAAAGTTTCAACGATCATTGTAGCGACTAACAGATATTCTCTGTTATTAATTCTGGAGTTCTCGATGCCCGAGATGCTACTTGCAGTTGTGGCGATTTTAGTCGGCTTTGTCATTCTAATATGGAGCGCAGATCGCTTTGTAACGGGTGCCGCCGCCACCGCCAAAAACCTCGGCATGTCACCGATGCTAATCGGCTTAACCGTTGTCTCGCTCGGCACCTCCGCACCCGAAATGCTGGTATCGGGCATCGCCTCCTACACCGACGCAGGTGGCTTGGCGATCGGCAATATACTCGGCTCCAACATCGCCAACATTGGCCTAGTGCTCGGCGCGACCGCGCTGATCGCTCCGCTTCCGGTCAAAACAGGTCTGATGCGCAAAGAGCTTCCATTACTTCTGGCCGTCACCGTCGGCGCAGGCTTGGCGCTGCTCGACGGCGAACTCGATCGAGTCGATGGCACCCTGCTGGCTATAGGACTGGTTATCACCCTTATTCTGTTTGCTCGTTTCCAGCGTTACGCCGACCCCGAAGAAGTTAAACACGAAGAAGAAGAGCTACCCGAAATGCCGCAGGGCCGTGCCATCCTGTGGCTACTTATCGGCTTAGTATTGCTCGCAGCCAGCTCTCGCTTATTGGTCTGGGGCGCAACCGATATCGCCACAGCACTCGGGGTCAGCGACCTGATCATCGGTTTGACCATCGTCGCCATCGGCACCAGCCTACCGGAACTGGCCGCCTCGATCACCAGCGCCATCAAAGGTCACCACGATATCGCCATCGGCAACGTGGTCGGCTCCAATATATTCAACCTACTGGCGGTCATGGCAATTCCAGGATTGATCCACCCTATCTCATTCGACAGCGAAGTGCTGTGGCGCGATTACGGCGTGATGATGCTATTCACCCTCGCCCTGCTGGCTTTTGCCTATGTCATGGAGCGCGGCAAGGTCAATCGACTGGAAGGCTGTCTGCTACTGACAGGCTATTCAGGCTATCTGGGATTGCTATATTATATGACCTCCGTTTAGCGGTTCGCCGCTGCAAATACGCCACCAGACCCAATGGATTTCATGACCGATTCTGATTCCTTTATCCAGTCCGCCCGCCGCACCATCGCGATTGAAGCGCAAGCGGTCGCCGCGCTGGAACAACAACTCGACCACAACTTCAGCCACGCCTGCGAATTAGCACTCAACTGCCAAGGCCGGGTTATCGTGACCGGGATGGGCAAATCGGGCCATATCGGCAAAAAAATCGCTGCGACCTTGGCCAGCACCGGGACGCCATCATTTTTTGTCCACCCCGGCGAGGCCAGCCACGGCGATATGGGCATGATCACCGCTCAGGACGTAGTAATTGCGCTATCCAACTCGGGCAGCACTGCCGAAGTGGTGACTCTGCTACCATTGATCAAGCGCCTCGACAGCCCGCTGATCAGCATTACCGGCAACCCCAGCTCAATCCTATCTCAAACCGCCGATGCCAATTTAGACGTCAGCGTCAAGCAAGAGGCTTGCCCACTAGGGCTAGCACCGACTTCCAGCACCACCGCAGCGCTAGCGATTGGCGATGCGCTAGCGATAGCCCTGCTCGAAGCTCGCGGCTTCAGCATCGAGGATTTTGCCTTTTCCCACCCTGGCGGCGCGCTGGGACGCAAACTATTACTCAAGGTCAAAGACCTGATGCACAGCGGCAAGCGCTTACCGGTCGTAACCCAAACCACTAGTTTAAGCGACACGCTGGTTGAGATCAGTCATAAAGGACTAGGGATGAGTGCGGTGGTCGACGATACCGGCACACTGGTGGGCGTGTTCACCGATGGCGACCTGCGTCGCACCCTCGACCTGCAGCTGGATATGAAACAAACTCCTATCGCACAGGTGATGACTCGGGACGCGCAAACGACCTCTACCGAAAGTTTGGCTGCCGAAGCCCTACACCTGATGGAAGAGAAAAAAATCAACGGCCTGATCGTTACGGGTGACAACAATCGACCAGTTGGCGCTCTCAATATGCACGATCTGCTACGCGCAGGAGTAATCTGATGGACCAAGTGATCCAACGAGCCAAAGATATCAAATTGTTAGCACTCGACGTTGACGGTGTATTGACCGACGGACGACTCTACTACAGCGCTGACGGCGAACAGTTAAAAGTCTTCAATACTCTCGACGGACACGGCTTGAAGATGCTCCAGTCGACCGGCGTCACCATCGCCGTTATCACCGGGCGCAACAGCCCAGCAATGGCCAAACGGGTCCGTGACTTGGGAATTGAACACCTGTATGCCGGCCGTGAAGACAAACTCACCGCGTTGCAAGAGTTGTGGGCGGTATTGGATCTCAACGCCGAACAGACCGCTTATATGGGCGACGACCTCCCCGACCTACCGGCGATCCTAGCGTGTCGATTGGGAGCCACCGTTCCGAATGCCAGTAACACCGTTAAGCGCTATGCTGATTGGTGTTCACGATTCGAAGGTGGCCAAGGCGCTGTCAGGGAACTCTGCGAACTCATCATGACGACCCAGGGCAGCTTCGATCGAGTCCTGGCACCCTATTTACAACAACATGAACAACAACCGGGCCGGTAATCCACGCTGTGAACCGAAAGCGCGTCAAACTGTTTCTCTCGCTAACCGCCAGCGCCCTGCTGATACTGGCTTGGGGGTTCATGCAGCCCGAACGCGCCGTCCTACTGCCGCAGCCCGAACATATAGGCGAAGCCGATACCTACGTGACCGGCGTTCGGATCCAACAATTTGACACATCGGGTCGATTGAGCCACTCGATCCAGGGCCAGCGCATTCGCCATCTGCCCAATACCGACCATACCCTGATCGACGAACCGATCATGACCCTGTACCGTGAGGGCAAGCCACCGATCAGCGCTGAGGCCCGCCTCGGGGATCTGGAACCCAATCACGATGTATTCTGGTTACGTGACGAGGTGGTGATATACAACCAGATCGATCGCCGCTACCGGCTTGAATCCCCCTATTTGAAAGTAATACCGGAACAAAAACGCATCGAAACCGATGCCGAGGTCACGCTCTACCAACCGATTGGCAACACCCATGCTGTCGGCATGACGGCAAACTTTGCCGACGATCAACTGATACTGCACAACGCTGTCCGAGGCCGTTATGAACCAAATTAATCGTTGCCTGGTGCTTTGCGGCGCTATGTTGCTTGCTTCCACCTGCTGGTCGCTACCGCAAGACAAACAACAGCCGATCGAGATCTCGGCTGATCGAGCCGAACTCGACGACCGCAGCGGCACCGCCATCTATTCCGGCAGCGTCAAACTCTCGCAGGGGTCATTGGAACTCGAAGCCGACACCGTGACCCTGTATACCGATGGCAAGGGCGATATCCGACGCCTGGTCGCCGAAGGGAAACCTGCTCATTTCCAACAACAACACCAAGCCGACGCACCGTTAACCCATGGCTACGCCCTGACCGTAGAGTTTGACGTACAACTCGATCTCCTGACGCTGACCGAACAGGCCAAACTACTGCGCGCCGAAGACAGCTTTACCGGCAAGCGGATTCAAGTCGACACCAGCAAAAATGTGATCCAGGCCTTCAGCGACAAACAGCAACCCGACAGCCGCGTGCAGATGGTGATTCAACCACGTAAAAAAGAACCTGCCACAACACCGACAACTGACGACCCAGCTAGCGACTCAACTCCAACCGACCCAAGCCCAGCCAAGCCAGCCCTTACCACACCGAGTTCGGGCGGCTCGCCATCACAACAGAGCCCTACTCAATGAGCTGCCTGGAAGCACGCCACCTGGCCAAAGCCTACAGTCGCCGCCAGGTCGTTAAAGATGTTTCGATGACCATCAGCCAAGGCCAGGTCGTAGGACTACTGGGCCCCAACGGTGCGGGTAAGACCACCTGTTTTTACATGATTGTCGGGTTGGTGCCATCCGATCATGGCCAGGTACTGATCGATGGCGAAGATATCACCCGGCTGCCGATGCACGGGCGAGCCCGGAAAGGAATTGGCTACCTCCCCCAGGAAGCCTCGATCTTTCGCAAGCTCAGCGTGCACGACAACATCATGGCGATCCTTGAAACCCGCGACGATCTTGATAAGCGCCAACGCCAGCAAGCGCTGGAGCAACTACTGGATGAGTTTCATATCCAACATATTCGCGACAGCCTCGGTATGAGCCTATCAGGGGGAGAGCGGCGCCGGGTAGAGATCGCCCGCGCTCTGGCGACCGACCCCGCTTTTATTCTGCTGGACGAACCCTTTGCTGGGGTTGACCCTATCTCGGTCAACGACATCAAGCAGATTGTGGCTCACTTGCGAGACCGCGGCATTGGCGTGCTGATCACCGACCATAATGTTCGCGAGACACTTGATATTTGCGAGCACGCCTATATCGTCAATGATGGCTATCTGCTAGCCGAAGGCACCCCTGATTCGATCCTCGAAAACGAGCAGGTCAAGTCGGTTTATCTAGGCGATCAGTTCAAACTCTGATCGATTGGCCCTGATCAAATAGGGTTTAAAAACGGTTGGGATTAACAGTATTCATGCTAGAATTATGCCGTTTTCGAAGCTTCTGTAACTCGGCTGCAGCACTGCTGAATTTGATACAAGGTGACCTTCCAACTCAATGAAACCCTCTCTTCAGCTAAGGATCAGTCAGCAGCTGACTATGACGCCGCAACTGCAGCAGGCGATCCGGTTACTGCAACTCTCAACGCTCGATCTGCAACAAGAGATCCAGGAGAACCTGGAAGCCAACCCCATGCTAGAGGCCGTCGATGACCAGCCCAGCATCGACACTGAAAGCAACAGCGAAGCCAATAGCGATAACCTACCGAACAACTCCAACAGTACTGCTACCGAAGAACAGCAAACACCCCCAGACGAAACCCCGCTCAACGAAGACTGGAATGATACCCTACCCACCGAGCTCGCCACCGACAGCAACTGGGATGATACTTACCAATCGGCCACCCTATCCAGCGGCAACAGCAATAGCGGTGATTACGACGGCATGGAGTTCGAGTCTGCCGATCGTTCCAGTGAAACGCTTAACGAGCACCTTTTGTGGCAGCTCAACCTGACCCCAATGAGCGACCTAGACCGGATCATCGCCGAGCACTTGATCGACGGTGTCGATCCCGACGGCTACCTGCGAGCTACGATCGACGAAGTACTAAGCAGCCTCGACCTGGATCACCTACAGCTGAACGAAGAGCAATTGCCAGAAACTGATGAAGCAGAGGCGGTGCTGCGTCGTATCCAACAATTCGATCCACCCGGCGTTGCCGCCCGCGATCTACGCGAGTGCTTGCTGACCCAGCTAGACCAGATACCACCAGAACCCGAGCTGCAACTACGCCACAGGCAAGCCAGACAGCTAGTCAATCAGCACTTGGCACTACTCGGCAGTCGAGACTTCAAGCAGCTGATGCGGCGTATGAAACTCAAAGAAGCCGAACTGCTAGAAGTGGTTCAACTGATCCAAAGCCTCAACCCTCGCCCAGGTAGCCTGATCGATTTTGGCGATCCCGAATATGTGATCCCCGACGTGACGGTAAAAAAAGACCGAGGAGCCTGGGTGGTCAGCCTGAACAATGGCGCGATGCCCAAAATTCGTATCAACAATAGCTACGCCGGGCTCGTTAAGCGCGCCGACAACAGCGCCGACAACACCTATCTGAAAAATCATCTCCAGGAAGCACGCTGGTTTATTAAAAGCCTGCAGAGCCGCAACGAAACCCTGCTCAAAGTTTCCTGCAAGATCGTCGAGCATCAGCAAGACTTTTTAGAACACGGCGAAGAAGCGATGAAACCCCTAGTACTGGCCGACATTGCCGAAGCGGTAGAGATGCACGAATCAACCATCTCCCGGGTTACCACTCAAAAATTCATGCACACCCCGCGCGGCATCTTCGAACTGAAATATTTCTTCTCCAGTCACGTCAGCACCGTCACCGGCGGTGAATGCTCTTCTACTGCGATTCGGGCCATCATCAAGAAGCTGGTTGCCGCTGAAAATCCGGCCAAACCACTTAGCGATAGCAAAATTGCCGCACTGCTCGAAGAGCAAGGCATTCAGGTGGCACGACGCACTATTGCAAAATATCGGGAGGCGTTACAAATACCTCCCTCCAATGAACGTAAACGTCTGGTATGATGGCGCAAACAGGGGAAATTTTCCCTTAAAATGTACCATCATTGCTATTTATCAAGTCGCATTCTAGGAGACAAACAATGCAACTGAACATCACTGGCCACCACGTCGACCTTACCGACCCTCTTCGCGACTACGTCAACGGAAAGTTTGACAAGCTAGAGCGTCATTTCGACCATATCACCAACGTTCAAGTTACCCTGACCGTTCAAAACCTGCGTCAGGAAGCTGAAGCCACCGTTAAGCTATCCGGCGGCGAAGTGTTTGCCAAAGCTGAATCTGAAGATATGTACGCGGCTATCGATGCACTGATCGACAAACTAGATCGCCAAGTGATCAAGCATAAAGAAAAACTCCACAGCCACAAGTAACATCCAGCCGGACGGGCTTATGTTGATTGATGAGACCCTGGTACGGGAGCGCTGTTTCTACGGCGTTCCCGGTAACAGCAAAAAGCGAGTACTCGAGCAAGCCAGCGAGCTAATCGCAGAACATTCGCAGGACCTGGATGCAGAAGAGATCTTTGCCGGATTAATCGGCCGAGAACGCTTGGGCAGCACTGGTATCGGCGAAGGTATTGCCATCCCACACTGCAGGCTTGAAAACTGCACTCAAACCACCGGCTCTTTAATACGCTTAAAAGAACCAATCGATTTTGACGCTATCGACGGCCAGCCGGTTGATCTGTTGTTCGTATTATTAGTACCAACAGAAGCCACCGAAGCGCATCTGCAGACACTGGCAGCACTAGCAGAAATGTTCAGCAAGGCCGATGTACGTGAGCGACTACGCAGTACCGAATCCGCCGAGCAACTGTACAAAACAGCTATCAATTACGAGACGGAACTGGCCTAGTGCGACTGATCATCCTCAGCGGCCGCTCTGGCTCGGGAAAATCAACGGCCCTACAAGCGCTTGAGGATCTTGGCTTTTACTGCATCGACAACCTCCCTGTAGGATTGCTTCCGGCACTGGTCGAACAGATACTGCAACAGCCGATGGAAGACAAAAGCGGCATCGCCATCAGTATCGACGCCCGCAACACCCCATTAGGGCTAGGCCAGTTTCCCAGCATCTTTAAGCAGCTGATCAAACCTCCGATCGAGTGTGACATTCTCTACCTTGATGCGGCCCCCGCCACACTCCTCAAACGGTTCAGCTCAACTCGTCGCCGCCACCCACTGTCGGACGGTGACAAAGGACTCAAGCAAGCAATCGAGCTGGAAAAAAAGCTACTCGAACCGATCGCCGACCTGGCTGACCTCACCATCGACACCACCCGACTGTCGCTTTACGAGCTACGAGATGTGGTCAAACTCAGGGTTGCCGGTCGCTCCAACCAAGAGCTGGCGCTGCTGTTCCAATCGTTTGGTTTCAAGCACGGGGTGCCAATGGATGCAGACCTGGTCTACGATGTTCGCTGTCTGCCCAACCCATACTGGGAGCCCGCATTGCGCCAGTTTACCGGACGCGACCAAGCGATTATCGACTACCTCGACCAGCAACCATTGGTCACCGAGATGCAGTCTGACATCTGCCGTTATATCGAAAAATGGCTACCCGAATTTCAGCACAACAATCGCAGTTACCTCACCGTTTGTATTGGCTGCACTGGCGGTCAGCACCGCTCGGTCTTTCTGGCTGATCGGCTGGCTAGCCATTTTCAGCGAACCATGCATAATGTCTTAGTTCAGCATCGCGAACTTCCACAGGCGGGTAATGCATGATCGAGAAGCAGTTAACCATCATCAACAAGTTGGGACTGCACGCCCGAGCCACCGCCAAACTGATAGGCGTTACCAGTAATTTTTCCAGCCGCATTCAACTGGTACGCGATGGCCGCGCCGTCGACGCCAAGAGCATCATGTCGGTGATGATGCTGGCTGCATCGCAGGGCACCGAACTGACCGTTATCACCGACGGCGAAGACGAAACCGACGCGATGAGCGCAGTCGAAAATCTGATCAATGACTATTTTGGCGAAGGCGAGTAATCGTCTCCACAACCGCCATCGCCAGCCGTTAAATTAAAAATCACCTTCTACATCCCAAGCACTCGCATCCGCTTTCAGAATCGCTATAATCGCCCCCATCGATTACTCCCTGTTGTCCCAAGGTAGCGGCATGTCAGAAGCGTTTGAAATCTCTCCCGAGCAGGCAGTCAGCGACGCACTGAATAACGGCCAATTACACTTGGCACACACACTGCTCAACCAAACCCTGGCTCCGGTTGATGTGGCTCACCTGATCGAGTCGTCCCCGCCGATCCAGCGTAAAACGCTGTGGGGACTGATCGAACCAGAAGCTGAAGGCGAAGTCCTGCAGCATCTCAGCGAGGAGGTTCAAAGCGACTTCCTCAGCCAGATGGACACTCAGGAACTGGTTGCTGTCACCGAGTTCCTCGACGACGACGACCAGGCCGACATCCTGCAGCAACTGCCTGGTAATGTCGTTCAGGAAGTTCTCGAATCGATGGATGCTCAAGACAGGGAGCGACTTGAGCAGGTGTTGTTTTATCCTGACGACAGCGCCGGTGGCCTGATGACCACCGATGCGATAACCGTCCGCCCCGACGTCAACATCGACACCACCTTGCGTTACATGCGGCTCCACTCCGAACTGCCCGCGATGACCGACAGCCTGATCGTGGTCGATCGCGACGACAGCTACCTGGGCCAACTGCCGTTGATCAAACTGCTGGTCAGCGACCCCGCCGCATCCGTCGAATCGTTAATGGACACCCGTATCATCCCAATCCCCGCGATCATGCCAGATAGCGAAGTAGCGCAGTTATTCGAACGGCTCGATCTGGTTTCTGCGCCAGTGGTCGACGACCAGGGCAAGCTACTCGGCCGAATTACCATCGATGACGTGGTCGATGTTATCCGCGACGATGCCGAACACTCGCTGATGAGCATGGCCGGTCTGGATGAAGATGACGACGCCTTCGCTCCGGTATTAAAAACCGCCCGCCGTCGCTCGATCTGGCTCGGCATCAACCTGATGACCGCCTTCCTGGCCTCCTCGGTGATTGGCCTGTTTGAAGCAACGATCGAAAAAGTGGTCGCGCTGGCGATATTGATGCCGATCGTTGCCAGCATGGGCGGCATTGCAGGGAGTCAAACCCTGACACTGATGATTCGAGGCATGGCCACCGGCCACATCACCTCGCATAACAGCCGCTGGTTACTCAACCGCGAACTAATCGTAGGGGCGCTCAACGGCCTGCTCTGGGCCGCTGTGGTAGCGATTGCGGCCGGACTCTGGTTCCGCGATCCGCTGATTAGCGGCCTGATCGCATCGGCAATGATTATCAACCTCTGCCTTGCCGCACTGGCCGGAACGCTATTACCGCTGCTACTAAAAGCACGCGGTATCGACCCAGCGCTAGCCGGAGGTGTTATCCTTACCACCGTAACCGACGTGGTTGGCTTTATGGCCTTTTTAGGCCTTGCTACACTGTGCTACGGCTAGATCCAACAGAAACGCCCAAACCCATTCACCGCACGAGGCTGTCATGAGCGACCGGTTCGACGATATTGAACAAGACGACGAAGACTATAAGAGCAAGACTCAGATCAAGCGGGAAGTCGAAGCACTGCAAAAACTCGGAGCCAAGCTGATCGGTCAGAAGCAGGAGGTATTAGACAAGTTACCACTAGGCGACGAACTCCGCGCGGCCCTCAAAGAGGCGCTCAGGCTCAAGCAGAATGAAGCCAAACGGCGTCATCTCCAATACATTGGCAAGCTGATGCGCGATGTCGATCCCGAACTGGTCCAGCAGACCATCGACCGACAGGAGGCAGGGACTCAGGCTTACACCCAGCACTTCCACAAACTCGAGCGCTGGCGTGATCGATTATTGGAAGACGATAGCCAGATCAATAGCTTCGCCACCGACTATCCCGATGCGGACCGGCAACACCTGCGCCAATTGATACGTAATGCCCGCAAAGAAACCGAGCTCAACAAGCCGCCAGCCACCACCAGAAAGCTATTCAAATACATCCGTCAACTGGATGAGAACACCAAGCCATAATGCTTCTTTCGAATGCGATCAGCAGCCACCAACAGGGCAAACTGATCCATAACGAGACCGATCAACAGGGCTTAATCCAGATCCGGCAGTGGCAACAGCTACGCTGGTTGCACCTCGACGACAACAACATCCAGGCTTGCATTAACCTAGACAGCCCAGCGACGCTGACCATCGCTTATCTCGAAGCGATGGTCACGGCGCTGCTGTTCAAAGCTAACCCGCAAAATCTGCTCAATTTGGGTTGCGGGGGGGCGAGCTTCGAACGTTTTTTTAGCCGCTACCTACCAACGCTGGCTATCAGCTCGGTCGACATCAACGCCACCATAATCCGCCTGGCTCGGCAGTTTTTTCAACTGCCCCCACAGCACCCGGTGATTCACCGACCCGCCGAAGAGCTGTTGCATCACTGCAACCAAACTTTCGATCTTATATTTTGCGATCTGCACCATGGCGTGGACCATCCTGGCAGCATCAACAGCAAGCTATTCCACGCCGACGCCTACCGCTGTTTGAACTACGACGGTGTCTATGTGCTTAATTTATTACCGCAGCATGAACCGCAGATGTTGGATTGGTTACTGGCACTGCGCCAAAGCTTTAACCACGTCATACTCCTGCCCATCACCGGGCGGCAAAACATCGTGGTATTGGCCCTTAAACAACCTCCAGCTAGCCAAGACCAACTTATCCGTCAAGCCATACCCTGGCAGCGCCTAACCGGCATTAACTTTGAAGCTCTGGCCAAGCGCTTGATCCTTTTGCCAAATAAACCAAAAAGCTAATTATTTACCATAAGGGAATAATTAATTTTATTTACGCTGGATTATCAACTTCGAGTATTTGGTCTACCTTAGTTACGATATATTCTCAGTCTGGTTTAGGAAAAGGATCTCAGCATGAAAAAAGCTCTACTCGCCGCGGCGATCGTCGCGTCTACCGGTTTTGGCAGCCCTATTATCAGCGCGGCCGAATACAACATTGATCCAGCCCATACCTTTATAACCTTCCGGGTACAGCACTTAGGCGTGAGCTGGCTCAACGGTCGCTTCAACGATATCAGCGGAAGTTTCAACTACGACGCCAACGACGAAGCGGCCAGCAAGATAGATATGACCGTCAAAACGGCCAGCGTTGACAGCAACCACGCTGAACGGGATAAGCACCTGCGCAGTGATGATTTCCTGGATACCGAAAAGCACCCAACCGCCAGTTTCAAGAGCAGCAGCTTCGATGGCAAAACTCTCAACGGCGACCTGACCCTGCACGGCGTCACCAAGCCGATTACTATCGATGTCGTGAAAGTTGGTGAAGGCAAAGACCCCTGGGGCGGTTACCGGGCGGGATTTGTCGGCAACTACAACCTCAAGCGTGCCGATTTTGATATTAGCTACAACCTTGGCCCCGCTGCCGAAGTAGTTGAGATGCAGTTCAATATTGAAGGTATTCTTAAAAAGTAAACCACCTGAAGATCAGGATCGACCATGGCTATCACCAACACCACTAGCAGCTTTGGCTGGTTAACCCGGCTACTGCATTGGCTGGTAGCCTTCCATATCCTCGGGCTTATTGCGCTGGGTTGGTATATGGTCGACCTGAGCTATTACGACCCCAACTATCACGACAGCCTGTCTTCCCACAAAGCGTTCGGCATGCTGGCACTGACACTAGCTGCCGTTAAAGTAGTTTGGTTTGCATTCAACACTCAACCAGCTCCCACCCTACCACTACCCGCCTGGCAAGACTGGGCCTCTAAAGCAATGCACCTACTCTTGCTAGCACTGATGTTAATCATCCCTATTAGCGGTTATTTTATCTCCACCTCGGCTGGCGACAGCATCGATCTATTTGGCTGGTTAGCTGTTCCGGCACTGACTGAGGTCAACGATTACTGGCGCGATATTGCCATCGCGATTCATGAATTCCTTGCCTACGGAGTCTTAGCGCTGACCGGGCTGCACGCACTAGCGGCACTGAAGCATCAGCTTATCGATCGAGACGGAACCTTAAAACGGATGCTGTGGTAAGGCTTATTCTGCTTGGCCAGCGGTTCTACGATGCGCCTGAATCGGCATCTGCTGACGGCGCTGATTTAGTTTCTCAAGGTCGATCTCAGCCATCAGCATCCCTTCACCCTTTTCCTGGCAACCCAACAGTTCGCCCCAGGGGTCGACCACCATCGAATGCCCAAAGGTTTCACGGCGGCTGCTGTGAACACCACCCTGATTGGCGGCTAGCACGTAGCATTGAGTTTCTATCGCGCGCGCCCGCAGCAGTACTTCCCAGTGTGCAGCACCGGTGGTTTGGGTAAAGGCAGCTGGCACGCTGATCAGCTGCGCACCCTGCTCGACTAGCTTCTGGTACAACTCGGGGAAGCGCAGGTCGTAGCAGATACTCAGCCCCAAGCGGCCGACAGGCGTCTCCAGCAACACCAGTTGGCTACCCGGTTCGATCTGATCAGATTCACGATAGCTGCCCTGACTGTCGGCAACATCGACATCGAACAGATGAATTTTGTCGTAGCGAGCCTGCTCGACACCTTGATCATCGACCACAAAACATGCGGCTCGGACACGTCGACCATCATCGCTAACCACTGGCAGCGAGCCGGCAACGATCCAAAGTTGATGCTTGCGTGCTAGCTGGCTAATAAACTGGCGAATGGGCCCGGTTGCGTCGACCTCCTGCTGGCCACGCTCTACCAATTCCGAGGTATTAAAGACCGCAAAATTTTCCGGCAGCACGACCAGCTTGGCGCCGCCTGCTGCCGCCTGGGCGATCCAGTATCCGGCACGTTCGAGGTTATGCTGCCAGTCACTGCCACTGACCAACTGAATCACCGCAACCCGGTTCATGAACCGCTCGCCTCGGTATTGCTATCGGCCACGTCGGGCTGCAGCGTATCGCGAACCAGCTGGGCGATAAACGACGCTGGCGCAGCGTGCGATACCAACACCATCAGCTTGTCACCTTGCGGGTCGATAGCAAAGGCCAAGGTCGAGTGGTCTACGCTGTAATCCTCAGAGCCAGGGTTGTTGATCTTAAAGCGCACGCCCAGCTCGTCTGCCACGCTTCGCACCTCTGCTGCCGTTCCAGTTACACCGATGATATTAGGGTGGAAGTAACGGGCGTATTGACGCAATTTGTCATGACCATCGCGTTCGGGATCCAAGCTGACAAACACACCCCGGGCTTGATCTTGTAATTCCGGCTCCAACTGATCGAAGGCATCGGCCAAGGTCTGCAACGAGGTAGGGCAAACATCGGGGCAATGGGTGTAGCCAAACACAACAAACACCACCTTGCCTCGCAAGCTATTTAACTGCCACTCACCTTGATCAGTGGTCAGGCTAAAATCGATCAGTTCATGGCCGCCGTGTCCGGCAGTACTATCATGCGCGCTCGCCAAGGCGGGTAACATCAGCAGTAATAACAGCCCCAGACCACGCCGACAACACTGCTCAAGCCCGTACAACTGAATTCTCCTCGCGCTCTTCTCCGATCGTGGTATCGGGGCCATGGCCGGTAATCACTACCGCCTCTTCGTCCAACGTATACAACCGCTCTTTGATCGATTTTTCAATCTGAGCATAGTCGCCCCCCCACAGGTCGGTGCGGCCGATCGAACGCCGGAACAGGGTATCGCCAGCGACCAACAACTTGGCGTCTTCAAACCAGAAGCTGGTCGAACCCGGCGTATGTCCGGGGGTATGAATCGCCACACCGCCACAACATCCTAGATCCTGGTCATCGCTAATCGCTTCATCAGGATCGGGTTGTGGTGTGTAGGGCACGCCAAACATCTGGCACTGCTGCTCGATCATATCCCACAGAAAATTATCCTGATCGTGCAGATAGATCGGAGCGCCTGTCTTGGTTTTGAGCTCACCCGCGGCCAACACATGATCAAGGTGGGCATGGGTGTGATAGATCGCCACCAGCTGGAGGTTATGCGCAGCCAATTCAGCCAGAATTTTATCGGCATCTCCGCCCGGATCGATCACGATCGCTTTTCCGCTGTCCGTGTCACCCAGCAGAGTACAGTTGCACTGCAAGGGTCCCACCGGGAAGGTTCTACGAAAAAGCGTTGCCTTCTTAGTTTGCTGCTGCGGTACTGAATTCTCTAACACTATGAATGCCTCCAACAGGCTAATAAGCAGATGACTATTCTACCGCAATGGCCGTCTGACCCAAGCACCGGTCAAGCGCAACACCGCAGCGGTTCGGCAAGTCGTTGGTCTTACTGATCCGATTCGATCAATTCATTTTCAAATTGCGGTTCGGGTTTGAGAAGTTCCATCTGCGGGTCATCCCAACGTCCTTGAATGCTGTAGCGCACCGAGGTGAACTTACTGAGTTCCTTGCCAATCAACTTTTCAACCAGAAACACCGCCCCGGCAATCTGCGGAGAAGCAAGAAACACCGCCGCCAAAGCCAAATTTTCAGTGATCGGCAATGTCACTAGCATTCGTTGATCGATCGTTTCGTTATACAGATCGAGCGAGCCTTCAAAGGCCAAATCGAAGGTCGGCCCGGTGACGGTCACCGGCTCACGATTGATGGCCACCCCATCGCTGATTCGATGCTTGCCTTCAATACGGTCAAAGCTGATTCCATCCTTGGCCAGATCAGAAAAGTCCAAGCTCAATCGCCGCCAGATAGTACTGGAGTTGAATAAACTAAATATTTTTACCACCTGCGAGCTACCGTTGGTATCCAGTACCCGGCCATTTTTGATCTGCAGTGCAGATTCACCATCGAGCGTCTGCCAGTTGAATGCCAGCGGCGAACCCTGCCAGCTAAATTGTCCACTGAGTTGGGTCGACTCGGTCTCCATGCCGGGTGTTGCGCCCCACTCCTGCATCACCGTGCCCAGGTCAGTCATGGTTAAGGCAAGGTCGATATAGCTGCTATGGAGCTGATCCTGAAAACTCCAGTCGAGCTCAGCCTCCACGTCCAAACCACCCAGCTTAGCCTTGAGTCCGTTGATCATCACACCATGGGGTCCGGGTTTAAGATCAAAACTCCAGTTTCCTAGATCGCGCTCACCATAGCTCAAAGAAGCGATCCTTACCTGCGCCGCCGGTAACGTTTTGGGATCCAGTTGCAGCAACAGATCCTGCTCGGGATCAAACGGCCCATCTGGCGCCTCCTCCTCGGCGACGTCAGCGCTGTCCGGTAGTTTGAGATAATCCAATGTCACGACCATCGCGCCCTGATCTACTGGCAGTTCGACCTGGCCACGAATCATCGGGCTATCGACACCCAGCGACCAATGCTCAGCATCCGGTGTCAACAGCAGTTGCAATTGCTCTAACTGAGCCGCGCCAAAACTAAGTCGGTCGATATCTAGTTGAACCTGCTTAATTCGCTGCGCAGCAGCAGAAACCGGACTAACACTTGGCTCGGTCGCTTGCTCTCCTGACTGATCGAAAAATGTCTGTGTAATAAAGTGTTGCCAGGGTTCGACGACTAACTGATCCAGCCGGCCCCGAACCCACAGTCCGTCATCACGGCTTACCGGTGGAGATTGATCGTACCCCAGTACCAGCTCGGCACCACTAAACCCCCCCGTCAATGGCAGTGCCAGATCCAGTTGGCGCGCATAGCGCAACCGCATGCTGGGGCTGGCTCCAAGACGAATATCAATCCCCAACGGCTGGGACTGTTCGGCGGTTTTGGAAAAAGGCGCCGGTAGCATTGCCGTTACACCTCGCAGCTGGCTATCGATCCGCAAGTTCGAACAATCAGCCGTCGCGCCACAGATATCCAGCTTGACCTGGAACTCCGTTGAACCTTGTAGATGTTGCAATATTGGCTGCTGTAGCCATTGGTTGAGTGGCTCGACACCGACCCAGCCCGCGCCCCGGATAAACGTATGCAGACCGTCAGACAACTGTTCTGTAACAATATCGGCCTGTAACGGCTGTCCCAAAACGCTGCCACTCAAACGTCCGGAGGACAATCCGTCTCGCTCATGATAGCGCAGTGTTCCCGCTAGCTGACTGAAGTCTAATCCCAAGCTGGCATTAGACAACAATCCATCGGTCAGATCGGATTTGATCCGTATCAGCGATTGTTCGGGATGCTCCAGATCAACCCCTAAAGCGAGCTGCGATTGGCTGACGCCATCCAACTGCCAAGGTGCCAGCCCCTCCCCCAATACTTCACGGGTAGGTCCTTCGACCAGCGTGGTACGGATATCTGCAGCCGGGCCATCTAGCTTGCCCTCAATCTGCAACATTTTGCTCTGTGGAGGCAGGTATACCTGAGCCGAACTCAGATCGGTATTTAATAATCGGCCACGCGGCACCTCTACCAGCAGCTCGCTGCCCTTAATCAAAACAAAGGGGTTGGCCTGGGAGATCTGCGGCCAGTCGGACTGATAACGCAGCGCAGCCTGGTCTACATCGAAAAACATCTGCACGCTGGGTTGCGGTTTGGTAACACTGATCTCGGCAGCGCTGGCCGCTTTAGGCAGCAACGCCATATCGTAGATCAGCCCACCGCTGCTGACACGACCACCCTTGATAGACTGCTGCAACCAGTTAAACAGCGGTTCTGACACCACTTTATCCGGAACAAACAGCGGTGCCAGTTGAGCATCCGCTCGCTCCATACCGATCATCAGAATCAATCGTCCTTCGGCACCCTGGTCCGATTTTGGCGGCAGGTCCAAACTGAAACGCCCATTAGCCTCGAATTTGTCACCCTCAAGTTGCAGGCGCTGGCTACTGACCCGCACTCGTCCCTGATCGATATCCCAGCTCACCACGCCGCGAGCCTGGTTAAATTGCCAGCCCTGGCTGTAAAGCTGCGGAAAGTTCAAACCAAACTGGTCCGATGTAAAGTCGACCCTTCCTCCATCGCGGTTTATTTGTAACAAACCGTCGACGCCTTGCAAGCCAGGCGCGCCATGCCAGGGAGAGACGCCGACCTGTATCAAATCGGCGCTGAAGTTAAAGTTTGATGGTTCAGTCTCGGTTGCAGCCTGCCAGTCAAAACGGGGGTTCTGCAGCTCGCCGATAGGATCTAGTCCGGCCAAACGTTGCTTTAAGCTTTCGGGAACCAGCGTCGAATGATTAATGATCTGCCATAACGGCGCCAGTGTCAGTTTATCGCTGGAAAAACTCCACTGCGCACCTCGCTTGAACCCAGAAAACCGCTGCAACGGTAACGCCACACCATCGACTTTCCCCTGCATCTCGGTGACCATCAGCTCACCCTGCTGCAAGCCATCCAAGGCTACCGAAAACGTCAGCGCAGCCTCGGCAACCGTCAAACGCTCTATATCTTGTTGCCAATCAAGCTGGGGCAATCGAACGGCGCCTTGCAGAGTATGCTGACCATCGGCTAGCCAGCGCCCCCACAACTCGGCTCCCAATTGAAATCGTTGCGGCAAAGGCAGTTCATCATTGAAAAACTGGCCCCAAAATCGCTGATCCAGATCGGGAGAATTAAAATAGAATTCGGAACTAAAGCCTTCTTCACCGGGCAAACCATGCAACAGCGCACGGAGCTCTATTGCTTGTTGCTGCCCCAGTACCAACTGCCCTATCAAAGCATGGTTATCGCCCTGGTTTTGCAGTTTTATATTGATAAGCTGCGGCGGCAGCGGGTCATGCTGTTCAAACTGAACCTGAACCAGCGCATTGCGAATCTCGAGCTCGGCGTGTACCAGCAGCGCCTGCACTAATGGTAAAGGGTTAC
>JBALWS010000190.1:0-5961 GCA_036960405.1 Halopseudomonas sp.
GATTATGCGTAGTTGTTGGTATGCGTAGGTGGGCCGCGGGATTGGCTGAAATGGACCTGCGTTGATGTAAATACTTGCTGCGTAATCGTGCGCTACGCGAGATCTGGTGCTCTTCCTTGAGCTAGTACCCTGAAACCTACGTAGCGCCGCTTCGCTTTTCCACGGAATCGCGCTTGCATAGCTGCGCACTCCCTCGTGGATCTGCTCTGCTAGTCAATTGAAAATTGCTATCAAAAAGGAGCTAAAACCTTCTACCTTACTGATGAATTGCTATCGTTTTCGAGATCTTTACCCCACGTATCAAGCATCGCAATAGCTGCTTCTTTACCCTGAGTTTTAGATACCTCCAGCAGGTCCATCGTTCTGAGCATGGATTCAAGCTCTGATTTAACATCTTCGAAACGATCACCAATTAATCGAACAAACGAATCAAGCATCACTGACTCCAACCCGTCTTGGCTGCAGAGGCATTTCAAATCTATCAATCCCTGATGAACAAGATCCAGTTCACGTTTAATATCCAAGTTAGTCATTATCAGCTCCTAGCTGCTGGTTTTGATTAGCACTTGAGGTCAGTTACTGCTGATCTTAAGTGCGCTTAAGCTTATTCAGGATCGCCAGAACGGACCGGCTTTATGCCCCTCTGGAAACAGATCTTGGTCGTCATACTCGTAAATCATCCATTCCTGCGTATTACGACCTCGCGTGACCGCTCATTCCGATTTAGCGTGACCGCCCATTCCGACTGACCGTGACCGCTGATTACGATTTTTCGTGACCGATTCCGAGGTTTTTATCGGAATCCATGGTCACGGTGTCGGAATCACCGGTCACGCTCTCGGAATCTTACCCAACACACTGGAATTCTTTAACTTTTTCAGCACAACTGCAGTTCCTATCTGTTCAAGGACGCAGCGCTGATCATGAGGATTCCAATGAAGAAGGTCATCGAAGTACTTCGCCTCAAATATGAGGCAAAACTCAGTCATGAGAAGATCGCTCGAGCCAGTGGATTGTCCAAAGGTGCGGTCAGCAAATACGTCAGTTTGGTTGCCGCTCGGGGTATCACTTGGCCGCTGCCCGAGGGAGTTGATGAAGCTCGGCTTGACGCTCTTCTCTTTCCAGTTAAACGGAAGCAATGCCGGTTCGTTGAACCCGATCATTTCCAGATCCATCAGGAGCTGAAACGTAAAGGGGTTACCCTGCAGCTGCTTTGGGCTGAGTATGTCGCGGTTCAGGAGGAGCGCAGTTACCGTTACAGCCAATACTGCAATCTGTATCGGCAGTGGCGAAAAATGCAGAAGCGCAGTATGCGCCAGCTCCACCGTGCCGGAGAAAAGCTCTTCATCGACTACTGCGGGCCGACGGTGGATGTGGTTGATCCAAGCACCGGTGAGATCCGTGCGGCCCAGGTCTTTGTCTCGGTCCTTGGGGCATCCAGTTACACCTATGCCGAGGCTACGTGGTCGCAGTCGCTGCCAGACTGGATCGCCTCTCATCGGCGGGCTTTTCGCTTCTATGGCGGCGTAACCGAACTGTTGGTGCCGGATAATCTTAAGGCGGCCGTCACGCAGGCTTGCCGCTATGAGCCAAAGATCAACGACACCTACGCCGATATGGCAGCGCACTATCAAACGGCGGTGCTACCAGCCCGCCCTTATAAACCGAAAGATAAAGCCAAAGCCGAGGTAGGCGTACAGGTTGTTGAACGCTGGATCTTGGCACGCTTGCGCCATTGCACCTTCTTCTCTCTTTCCGAGCTCAACCAGGCTATTGCTAAGCTGCTCACCGATCTTAATGAACGCCCCTTCCAGGGGCGCAAAGAGAGCCGTAAGGACCTGTTCGACGGGATCGATCGTCCAGCACTCAAGCCGCTACCCCACGACGATTACGAATACGCCGAGTGGCGTAAGGCTAAGCCTGGTATCGATTATCACGTCGAAGTGGATAAGCGGTACTACAGCGTCCCCCACGCCTTGATCGGGCTGATCCTAGAGCTACGCATTACCGCCAATGCGGTTGAGGTGATGCATAAGGGGCGGCGGGTAGCCACGCATCCGCGCCATGGCAAGGGCCGCTTCTCGACACTGACCGAGCACATGCCTAAATCCCACCAAGCGCATCGCGAGTGGTCGCCAGGCCGCTTCCTAAACTGGGCCCGTGACATTGGACCCTGTACTGCTCAAGTGGTTAAGCAGCAGCTTGAGCATCGGCCCCACCCCGAACACGGCTACCGCTCTTGTTTGGGGTTACTTAATCTTGGTCGACGCTATGATCGCTGTCGCCTGGAGAAAGCCTGCCAACGCGCGTTATCGATACGCTCGGCCAATTATAAAAGCATTGTCTCCATCCTCAAACAGGGACTGGATAAGCAACCCCTCCACGAAGAAAACACCCAGGGCGAACTGCCGTTGCACACCAATGTTCGCGGTTCCAGCTACTACCACTGACAGGAGCTCTGACGATGTTAAACCAACAAATGATCGAACAACTGCATACCCTCAAGCTGACCGGAATGTTGGATGCGCTGGAGCAGCAATACGCGCAACCGGCAACGCACGATCTGTCCTTCGATGAACGACTCGCGCTTCTGGTCGAGCGTGAAACGCTGCACCGAGAGAATAGGCGGCTGGCCCGTCTACTCAAGGCCGCCAAGCTGCGGGTACAAGCCTGTGTGGAAGATATTGACTATCGCCATCCGCGTAGCCTAGAAAAACCACGCATGGCAGAGCTGGCCAGTTGTGACTGGGTACGTCGTTCGCGCAACCTCTGCATCACCGGCCCCACCGGTTGCGGAAAAACCTGGCTGGCCTGTGCCGTAGGTAACCAGGCGTGTCGACAAGGACTAGCCGTTCGTTATCTGCGTCTGCCGACGCTGTTTGAGCAACTGCGAATTGCCCATGGTGATGGCTCTTACCCTCGGCTGATGAACCAGCTGTTGAAGATGGATCTGCTGATTCTGGACGACTGGGGTATCCAAAAAGTCACCGCTGCGCAGCGACAAGATTTAATGGAGGTCATTGAGGATCGGCACGGCAGAAGATCAACGCTGATAGCCAGCCAGCTGCCGACCGATCACTGGCATGAGTATATCGGCGAGGCCACGCTGGCTGACGCCATTCTAGACCGTCTACTTCATGGCGCTCACCGGCTAAACCTACGAGGAGAGTCGATGCGAAAACTAACAGAGGAGTTGACCGAGCGTGACCGGACAGAGTAAAAAAGACAGTCCAGTGTGTAGGTGATGAGCGGTCGGTCACGCTCGTCGGAATCGGCGGTCACAGGTTTCGGAATACGCAATTCCATTTGAAAGCGTGAATACGCGATATCTCGTAACTTCTGATCGAAGAAAAAACTCAACTCATCAAGCGCCCTGCCTTGCAGCTCTACATGGTTTTGCTGCTCGAGTTCACGCCAATAACGCATGAATTCCTGAAGCACGTAATGGATATACAAGCTGGTGCAGTGACCAAAGGTTCGACGCGCCCTAACCTCAATATCATCCAGCGGGTACAGGAAGTGCCTAATACGGCTTGAAACCATCGATCTTAGTGCCTGGCTGACAGGTGCACTAAACCTTCGTCAAAAGCCCACTGAGGGATTTCTGCAGGCTCTGCTTCAAGAATGCGAACCAGCGGTACAACATTGCTGCGAGGATTGGCTTCTTGCTTCAGCGCGATATCGATACCGAAGTCCAATAGCTCTTTTCGATGGCGGTAGTACGTTGTTTTGGGCAGCGTTGATCGCAGGTCTTCACCGATCTGCCACAGGGTGTAGGTAGATCTTAAGCGCTGAGGAAATTCCAATAGCTGCTCTGTTGTTAGAGCCATCTGCTCATTCATCTCTAATCGCTCCAAATATGTCCGGTATAGCGCCCGGATCTCAACCACGCTTAATTTAAAAGCTTCTTCGAAGCCTAGTTCTTTCAGCTCTTTAGAGCGTAAAACTAATTCAATTCGTAACTTATTATCTGCCCACTTAGGCAGCTTGGTATCCAGTAAATTAGTTGGTAATCGATGCTTAGGAGCTTGAATTTCTTCCCCTTTGCAATATGCCTTAATCGCCCACCGGCGAGAGTTTTTACCCCAATATAGCGTGCCACCCTTCATGGAGGGCCGACCATGACGAGTTTTCGATTTAAACTCTGCAGCTCTTAACCAGGTTGCAACATCTGATCGTGTAGGCAATGAAAACGAGTAGTTTATATCCACCCGAGAGACGCAGTATCGCCCTTCTCTAACAGCCCGCATCTCTGCGAGCTGGGGGCTGAGACTAAGGGCTCTACAAAGCTTTTTGAAGGTGTCATAGACCAAGGCCAATATATCGTCACTACCAAAGATGTTGTGCCCCTGGAGAAACTTCGAAGGGTTGCCATGAAGATACAAATGGGTCGCATTGCCCTGCCCGTCACCACCAACACTTTTCACCTGGATGCTTGAGTCATGAGATCCAACCACTGAAATAGCACAGCGGGTCGACCAATCAATCGATTCATCAGGCAGAATCTTGCACACCAGACCGCCGTTAAGCGGTTTGTGAACTAGTGGCAAAGCTGCTGAAACCCAGTCGATCATCCCTGCTAATTACTCCCCGAAAAGTCCCAAAATGGGACAAAAGGCCAGTATTACTAACCGCTGGCCTATCGATGCCTGAAAAAAACGTGTCAATACCACGCATGTGTATTATATATACACACAAACATGGTAACGCAAGTATGGGGGGTAAAAACATGGATATAGAATTACTACAAAAGCAGACTGATTGGTGCGATATGCAATTCCACGAACACTTAAAGACACTTCGACAAGCCAAGGGTTTGACCCAAACACAGGCGGCCGATGAGATAGAAATCGCTAAAAATACGTACGTTGGCTACGAGAACGGCAGCAGAGAGCCTCGCCTTAGCGAACTCAAGAAATTGTCATCCCTTTTCGGAATGACGCTAAGCGAGCTTTGTATGGAAACCGATAGTCGATCGGTTGATGATGAGCTGGTATTACGCTTTCAGGCAGTAAGGCAGTTCAGCGCTGACGAACTAACCGCGTTCAACACGCTAGTCGAAGCAATGGTCATTCGTCATCATGCTAACAAAGCTCGATCCCTTTAGAGCCTGCGAAAGTCATGGGTAATCGTTTTTTTCTCGACACAACGCTGCATATAGCGCTTCAAGGCAGAAGCTGCGCTATAGCGCTCTTCTCGGCACAATTCCATGAATTTGGCTTTTAGCTCCGCATTGCACCTGAATGTGAATGAAGAGTCGTCATCCAAATAGGAAGCACCTTTTTTCCGTGCTTTTTTGCTATCAACACCTGTCGGCTCTAGGTGTGCAGGGTACGAGTAGTTAGACATATTTGATCACCTGATGATTGCATTATCTATGCAGTACATTGTAATGCATTTAAAAAAGAACAGGCAGAGAAAAATTAAGGTAATCGACTGATACAGAACGACTTCTATTAAGTAGTACCAAAAATGACACTAATGTGCAGTACTACTGATCCTGCACATATTCAAACAGCAGACCAAAAGGCTTAGTTATGGAAGACAGGCGCACTCGAACCGCTATCAACAGCTTCGAAGTTGATACACCTGGTAAAGTATTTGGGCACAAGGTAAAAGCGGCACTTACGGAAGGACCTGCAGGACGCCCTCTTGCAGAGATTAAAATCCACCACCCAGACCAAAAAAGTCATGCTGGGCGCTTCTCAATGACAGCGCTACAGGCACTAATTCACGAGTTGCAATGCCTAAAGAAATGCATGAAAGAGCACAACAAAACCCACTACAAGAATTAATCAATAAACACACAATTGTCCGGACGTCCGGACTAAGTTCGGGTGTAACAAGTACCCGAACTCAGATCTCCCCAATAGACCTACTGAAAAATAACTCCCCGCAGGTGTGCGGGGGCCCCTCTTTTCAGCAGGACCTATCAAAAAAATCATATGAATCTTAAAGCCG
>JBALWS010000191.1:0-5903 GCA_036960405.1 Halopseudomonas sp.
GTAGAGCGACATTCCCTGGCCTTCGGCCACGGCGCCGTTTTCTTCTAGCAGTGCGGCGAAGTAGACCGCCCAGGTCGAGATCGGTACCAGGATGCAGACCGGGGCGGCAGTCGAGTCGACCAGAAAGGCCAGCTTCTCGCGTGAGATGCCGAAGCGGTCGGTCAGGCTTTTCATCGACGCCGATACGGCTAACGAGTTGAGGTAGTCGTCTATAAATACCGCCAATCCTAACGCGGTAGTGGTCAGCATGGTGCCGCGTTTGGTCTTGATCCGACTGGCCAACAGCTCACCAAAGCTGAGTACACTGCCGCCGCGCTCGAGCATATTGATCAGCCCGCCCATCATGCCGCACACCAGCACTATCCAGGCGATGGTCTCGTTCTGAACCACATTCATCGATAGATCGCCTAAACCTGCCACCAGGTTGACCGGATTGAGCAGTAACAAGCCGGCGATAATACCGGCAAAGATCGACTCCAAGGGTTTCTTGGTCTTGATAGCGACCAGCAGAATCAGCAGTGCGGGGAGCAAACTCTGAAAGCCGTATGATTCACCGTCGATATGCTGACTGGATAGAAAGGTAAATCCGGCCATGATGGAGCCGTAAAATAGCAATGACCGCAGTGGTTTTTCGCCGGGGGCTTCGAGTAGTGTGCCGCCGGACAGTGCTGGGCCGGTGGCAGTGTTGGTCGCATCAATATTCATTGTTGCTCCTTAGATCGTTGTTTTTATGAGGTGCTTCAAGTTTTTCGGTGTTACGGACCGCTAGTTACCGCGGCCCTTTATCCTTGCCATAGTGTGGGTTAGATCCCCAGTTGATCGCGCAGGGTGTAGTACCAGGCGCCCATCGCCGTAAAGGGAATGCGCAGTGCCCGACCGCCCGGGAAGGGGTACTGCGGCAGACCCGCGAAGATGTCGTAGCGCTCGGCCTGGCCCTGGATCGCATCGGCGATCACTTTGCCAGCCAAGTGCGAGCAGGTGACGCCGTGACCGCTGTAACCCTGGGCGTAATAGATGTTGCTGCCGATGCGGCCAAACTGCGGCAAACGCATCAGCGTCAGCAGGAAGTTGCCGGTCCAGGCGTAGTCGATCTTGACTCCCGCCAGTTGCGGGAAAGTCTTGAGCAGCTTGGGCATAATCATCGATTCGACCTTGTCGGGCTCGCGGGCGCCGTAGGTGACACCGCCGCCGTAGATCAGCCGACCGTCACCCGACAGACGAAAGTAATCGAGCAGGTAGTTGCAGTCCTCGACGCAGTTGTCTTTGGGCAGCAGTTCTTTTTGCTGTAGTTCGCTCAGGGGCTCGGTCGTCACTACCTGAGTGCCGCACGGCATCGCCTTGGCTTCGAGTTTCGGCAGCAAGCCGTTGAGGTAAGCGTTGCCGGCCACCACCACGAAATCGGCAGTGACACTGCCATGGGCGGTACGGACCACCGCTTTATCGCCTTCATCGACCCGAATCACCGGTGAGCCCTCGTAAATAATGCCCCCCATCGATTCGAGTGCAGCGGCTTCGCCCAGCACCAGATTAAGCGGGTGAAAATGGCCGCCACTATTATCCAATAAGCCGCCGACGTAACGTTCGGAGCCAACATATTGTTGCAGCTGGTAGTCGTCTAGCTGCTGCAGTTGCGTGTGGCCGTGCGACTCCCACAACGCTTTTTTACTTGCCATCTCGTCGAGCTGTTTGTTGTTGCACGCGGCGAAGATACCGCCGGGTTTGAGGTCGCACTGAATATTATATTGCTCGACAAAGCGGCGCAGGATGCGGCCTCCCTCGAACGCCATCTTGCCCATCTCGGTACCGGTGTCTTTACCGTAGTGTTTGTCGATGAAATCGATATCACGACTGAAACTATGGATGATCTGACCACCATTTCGTCCTGATGCGCCGAAACCGATACGACTGGCCTCAAGCACGGTGACCGTAAAGCCTTTTTCTGCCAGATGGATTGCGCTGGATAGGCCCGAATAGCCGGCGCCGATAATGCAAATATCGCTGCGAATATCGCCGTCCAACGCCGGACGCTGAACCTTGTCGTTGGCCGACGCTGCGTAGTAGGAGGTGGTGTGAGAAATGGACGCCATAGTGCTGCCGCTCCCGAGCTGTTTATCGTTATAGTTATGAGTCTCCGGTGCGGCCCGCAGATGGCTTAGCGATCTGCGAACCTGCCCGTGACGTTTGATCATAATTTACGATCAGAGGCCATTTGGGCGATATACCCCCCGAGGGATATTTTGGCTTTGAGGTGATTTGGCGAGATGGCGTAGCGCTTGGCCAGAAATAGCGCTTGGCCAGGAATAGTGCACCTCATCGGCTAAACTGACAGAGGTTGTATATTCAAGTCTAAGCATAGGGGAGGGCTTTAATGCGAATGCTACTACTGGCTTTGCAGTTACCGTTGTTGTTTTTCGCTCTCTTTGCTGCGGCCGATGACCGCCCCGTTATTACGCTGGCTGCCGATGACTGGTGTCCTTACAACTGTGACCAGGGCGCAGATCGTCAGGGTTATGTTGTTGAGTTGGTGCGGGAGCTATTCGATCAATCGGAATACCGCGTGGTCTACCAAAATATGCCCTGGGCAAGGGCGCTGCAATTGCTTGAAGCGGGGCAGATTACCGCAGCGATTGGGGTCACTCACGATGAGTTACCCACGGCTGTTTTTCCCGACGAACCGATTGGATATTTTCAGGGCCATTTCTTGCTACCGAGTCATTCAGACTGGCACTACAGCGGTCCCGAGTCGCTGGGCAACATGCGCTTGGGCGTGATTAACGGTTACGATTACGGTGAGTTCAACCAAGTGATCGACCAGCTTCGTGGATCTGATCGATTAATGGAACTGTCCGGTGACGATGCGATTAACCGGGGGCTGGGGATGTTGGCGCGAGGCCGTATCGATGCGTTTTTGGAGGATAGGGACGTTGCGCGCTACACCGTCAGCCAGCTAGGACTAAGAGATAAAGTGCGCAGTGGCGACTCGGTAGGGCAACCGGTGGTGCTCTATCTAGCCTTTTCGCAGCAACATCCTACTGCTGAGAAACATGCCCAGCAATGGTCGACGGGGATTCGATTGCTGCGAGCCAGCGGTCGGTTAGCTGAGATTCTATCGACGTATGGCGTCGAAGACTGGCAATAGACTCGCTACGTTGCGGGTGAACAGAGTGCTAATACAATACCCGGTTGAGCTGTTACTGCGGTTGAAGGGATAGTCGGTCTTCTATGTTTGGATTGATACGGCGTTAACAGGCTGTCCTGTCAACGCCGATAACAGAGCCTCTAGCCGAGCTCGTTCTGGGTGATAGGGAACCCCATCTTTTCGACCAAACGGATCCAGTGGTGGCGCCAACCGCCTTTTTCATCGACGGTATCTAACGCGTACATGGTGATCTTGGCGCCGATCCAACGAAACGGTTCGGGTGGAATATATCCAGGCTTTGAACTGGCAAACCCTAGTCGGCTTTCTGGTGTATTTTTGCCATCAAGAATATCCAGCCCTACGCGTGAACCAAAGCGGGTGGCGGTGACACCAAAGCCCGAGTAGCCCCCTGCATAAATCATGTCGCCTTGATGATAGTGCTGGAAGTGAACCGCCATCCGGGTGGTCAAGGCGATCGGGCCACTCCAGGCGTGGGAGAACTTGATCTCCTTGAGGGTCGGGAATGTCTTGTAGAAGTTTTCTACCAGCGGGATAAAATTTTCTGCTGTTTTATCTGCCTGCGGGTCGGTGTTGTTATTCAGAAAATAGCCCAAACGGCCACCGAATAAGATCCGGTTGTCGGCAGTCAGACGCATATAGTTGAGCTGGGTTCGCGTATCGTAGATGCCTTGTCGGTTGCTCCAACCGATCGCTTCCATCTGCTCATCGGTCAACGGTTCGGTGACGACAATGCGGTCACGGATCGCCGCGACGCGAGTTTTGATCTTGTTGTTTCCGGCGGCAAAGGCGTTGGTCGCCAGCAGCACTTTATTAGCGTTGATCGACCCCTCGGGCGTGTCGACTTTGACGCCCGGCTTAAGGTGGCTAGAACCGGTCAGCGGGGTGTATTCAAAGATCCTTACTCCCAGCTTTTTGGCTGCTCGCTTCAAACCCCAAGCCAACTTGGCCGGATGGACGGTTCCGCTTCGGCTCTTAGACCAGAGACCACCTGAAAACAGCGGCGAGTTCATCTCGGCCTGAACCTGCTCTTTGTTGAGAAGATGAGCATCATGGCCATAGCGTTTATAGAGGCGATACTCCTTTTCGATCTCGGCTAAACCCTCTTCACCAATCGCCACGGTGAGCTCGCCACCCCATTCGATATCGCAATCGATATCGTACTTCTCGATGGTGGCCTGGAAACCATCCATGTTCTCTTTGCCCAAACGTTCCAGCTCATCCATATCATCAGGGAACAACCGGTTGGCGTTGTCCAAACCGTGCATAACTGACGTGGAAAGGATCGCAGCAGGGCGCCCCGATGCACCGATGGCGACGCATTGCGCCTCGATAATGACGACATCGCGATCCGGGTTTTGCTCTTTGGCATGGATAGCTGCCCACAGACCGGTAAAACCGGCACCGACAATCAACAGGTCGCATTGGATGTTTTCCCGCAACCTGGGTTCGGCCTCTGGCGCAGCTTCGTTATCCAGCCAGTAGGGAAAGAACTTGGTTTTCAGCAAGGCTCGTTGGGCGTCTGTTGGTTGGTTCATGGTTCAGCTCTTTGTTGTGTTTATTGTTGCCATTACCCGATTACGTAACTGGACTGCGGGAGTGTTAGTAACAGTTTGCAGATCAGCGGCTAAAGCTTAAATACCCTGTCGCGGTAGGTACCCAATGAGGGTAGAGAAGCTGGTGGTGTGGAACGGTGCAGAACAGAGGGTCAAGTTTGCAGACAGATAGCTCTGCAGTACTAAGGGGCTAAAAAGCGGGGGCTAGGCCCCCGAAGAGGGTTGTCAGTGGTAGATAAAGAGTGGGGGAAATGGGCGGGGAGAAATAAAAGCAGGCCCGGGAACTCCGATGCAGTCCCCGGGCCTTGCAGTAATGCTATTGGCTTTACTCAGACATTCCCTAGCCGATCAGCGCCTTGGTCTCGAAAAACTCATCGACACCGAAATCGCCCAGCTCTCGGCCATTACCCGATTGTTTGTAGCCGCCAAAGGGAGCTTCGTTGTTCCAGAAACCGTCATTGATATATACCTGGCCAGCGCGGATTTGACGCGCCAGTGTCCGTGCATGTTCCTTGTCGTTGCACCAAACACGGGCCGATAGACCGTAAGGCGTATCGTTGGCTATCTGAATAGCTTGTTGCTCGGTGTGATAGGGGATCATGCACAAAACAGGGCCGAAGATCTCTTCACGGGCGATGGCCATTTCATTGCTGACATCGGCAAAGATGGTCGGTTGGATGTAGTAGCCTTGGTTTAGTCCTTCAGGGGCCGTCCCGCCGGTCACCAGCCGGGCACCTGCTTCGATACCCGCAGCGATATAGCCTTGCACCACCTCCAGCTGAGCCTTGGATGCCATAGGGCCGATCACACTGTTGTGATCCAACGGGTCGCCCACTGTTAGCGATTCGGCGTAAGCTTTGGCGATGTTCACCGCTTCGTCATAACGGCTCTGGGGCACCAGCATGCGGGTCAGGGCGGTACAGGTTTGGCCCGAGTTGATCATCACGTCTTCGACACCGAGTTGAACCGCAGCTTTGAGATCCGAGTTATCGCAGATCAGATAAGGTGACTTGCCGCCTAGCTCCTGGCAGACGCGTTTCACCGACGGTGCTGCCAGCTGTGCGATACGTACTCCGGCACGGGTCGATCCGGTAAAGGAGATCATATCGACCTCTGGGTGAGTGCAGAGAGGTTCGCCCACTTCGGGGCCGGCTCCGTTGACCAGATTGAATACGCCTGCAGGCAATCCC
>JBALWS010000192.1:0-5856 GCA_036960405.1 Halopseudomonas sp.
ATGGCACGACTTACATCCAAAATCCAATAAGCCATTCAGTAATCCATTAGCGCCAGAGGCGATGAAACCTGAGTCTGTAGGATCACTCGGTAGAGTGTTGTCGCATTTCAAAGATCACGAGGCTCAGCTAACACAGGCTCAAACTTCAGGCTCATTTGAATTGTTGAGAGAGACACTTCAATCACCGCACGCTTTTAATGCAGCAACGGGGATCCTGCTTCGCGGGATTGTCGGACAAGGCCACCCACCAGACACAGTTCAAGTATTAAATGAGCTCAGACCTGAGAATTCCGATTGGATGAAGTCCAATCCACTGGCACAGAGTTGTCATGGATCCAAGCTAGATCTATGCGTGTCACTTGAACGTGTTCAGCCGGCTGAGTTTGAGCGAGCTTTCGACGATATTCGAGTGCTGATCAAATTCGGTCATTCGCCCGTGCAGAATGAAGCAGAAATTACCGACGGGTTCGTTGAAGCTTTTAGAGGACTCTGGAGGTCTGTCAATCTCCTGCAAACGCTCAATGGTTTGCACATTGAGTTCCCAGGGCTGGATACGTTAGACCTGCCGATGTCTAAGACTGACGAACTCGGCGATGCAGAGATTGATATTGCATGGGCTGAGGTGCGCGTGGAGGTCTTAGAGGAATACCATTCTCTTATAGATGCTCTAATCGCAGCTCAGGTTGACGTGCCTGATGCCATAGGTGAAGAAATCATGGATGGAAACCGAGTGCTTGGCGGTGCAGAGATTGGTTGGACCACCAGAGGACTTTGGGTCACTGACGACGACACGATACAGAAAGAAAATATAGTCTATTGGGATTTAACTGCGGAGACACTACCCGCGGTTGTCGCAGACATCATTTCACGATTGGAAAACACAGAGGGGAATAACTCATGATCGCTGCATTAGGAAAACGCGTTTCGTACGACCAGGGGTGTTTGAAGTCTGTGCGAAAATTACCTGATTCCGTATCTGGTAAGTTTCTGGACGTGATGTCTCGCTACATGGATAACCCCGCCGGAAATGGACTAAATCTTGAATCCGTAGAAGGAAGTAAAGATAAGTCTCTTAAATCGTTGCGACTTGATCAAAGCTATCGAGCAATCGCATTCGAAACCGCAACGGATATTATGTTCGTGCATGTGAATGCTCACGATAAGGCATATCGATGGGCAGAAGGACGACGGGTAAAGCTCGATAACGCGTCAAACAGAATTCGTATCGTAGAAGAGATAGAACAAGCACAAGAGTCGGTTGATGTTGATGACTCGCCGTCAGGCCTGTTCGTTGGATTCAAAGACAAAAAACTTACGTCTCTTGGTGCCGCAGATGAGGCGATTGCTATAGCCCGCACTATTAAAACAGAGGAAGAATTGGAGGCCTCGGAAGATCGCTTTGACCCGCTAAGTTTTCAAGTGCTCTATGCACTTGCAGCTGGATATAGCGAAGAAGAAGTCTACTCGATAGTGGGAAATGAAATTGTTGATGCTGAGAATGCTGGGGATAAAACTTTCGAAGAGTTACTTACTACGGAAGAGAGCCGCCAGACAATTTTTACCCCGGAGAGTATCGAAGAGCTCCGCCGGTTCTTCGATGGCGAACTCGAAGGATGGCGTGTTTGGCTTCACCCCGTGCAGCGCAAGCTTGCTTATAAGGAGTATAACGGTCCAGCGATGGTTCGTGGCGGCGCTGGTACGGGTAAGACCGTTGTAGCAATGCATAGAGCAAAATATATTGCTGATCAACTAGCGGCCGACCCGCAGAGACAAGGCCAAAAGGTTTTAGTTACAACCTTTACTACGACGCTCGCCAAGGATATCGAAGAAAATTTGAAAACCTTATGCCCGGAGCATGTGTCTGGATCAACGCCGCGTATTGAGGTTATCAACCTAGATCGTTGGGCGAGTCAGTACTTGAAGAAAAAGCAATTCGATAGACGAGTTGTTACTACCGAAGAAGATCAGGAACAGATAGCTAATCTTTGGTTAGAAGTGTTCGATACCTACACGCTCCCTGATAGGTTGACCGAGGCATTCGTTAAAGCAGAGTGGGAGCAGATTATCCAAGCTAAAGGCCTTGACGATTTAAACTCATATCTAAAAGTCTCTCGTGCTGGTCGTGGGACACCGTTAAATAGGGCTAAGCGCAAAGATCTCTGGAACATCTTTGCCTTGTATCGTGCAAAACTGCTGCAGAGCGGTTTGGTTGAGCGTGATGATGTTTATCGTGAAGCAGTACCGTTGCTTCTGGGTGAGCCTGGTAAACAGGATTATGCTACGGTAATTGTCGATGAAGCACAGGATATGGGGGAACAGGCGTTTAAGCTTATTAGAGCGCTCATACCTGAATCATTGAATGGTGATAAGAACTCAATTTTCATTGTAGGCGATGCACATCAACGAATTTATAACCGTCGTGCCAGTATGTCAGCATGTGGCATTAATATCGTCGGGCGATCACGCAAACTTAGATTGAACTACCGGACGACTCACGAGATACGGGCTTGGGCAGTATCTATATTGAGTGGAGTGCATGTCGACGATCTGAACGATGGAGAAGATACTCTAGATGGGTACGCCAGCATTGAACGCGGTATCGCACCACAACTCAGTGGCTACGGGTCGGATAGTGAGGAGCTTAATGCCCTTACGCAGTGGGTTAGTGAACTGCCAAGTGACAAAATCCGTGATTCTGAAATCGGTGTGCTCGCTTTTACAAACAAACAGCTAAAACTGATCCAAGAGCAATTTTCCAAGGCTGATATAGACTCGTTAATACTAACGAGCGATAAGGCTGACGACCAAAAGAGTGCGGGAGTTCGATTGTGTACTATGCATCGCGCGAAAGGGCTTGAATTTAAGGCGGTCGCTATCCCGTTTATGTCTTCTGGTAAATTTCCTCCAAAATGGCTGCTAGATAAGGCGATAGATGAGGCTGATCGAGAGGACACGGAAGTACAATTCAAATCACTACTGCATGTGGCGGCAACGCGAGCGAAGGCTTTCTTAAGAGTTTCCTGGTCAGGGAAACCGTCAAAATTCATCGAAGTTTAATCGCCATGAAAAATTTGAATTCTGGCGAGAAAAAAAGGACGTTAACACTCAGTAGAAAAGCCCAGGTTGGCCATAGAGGGGAACAGGTTTAGTGGTTAAAAGACATGATAGAAAATCACAATATCGATACCGGAAAAATGGTCTTTCCAGTGGATTGGAAAGACAACCCCATCTAGACTTAAGAAAAAGTTGGGAAAGAACAGTTTATGAAAGCAACTGAAGCAAAGCTATTAGAGTTTCTGAAAAAATCACCGCAGTTTGTGATTCCTATCTATCAGCGAACCTACTCTTGGAAAGAAAAAGAATGCCAGCAGTTGTGGGATGACATTATTCGCAGTGGTAGTAATGACGAAATCTCGGCACATTTCATGGGCTCAGTTGTATATGTCGAGAAGGGCCTCTATTCCGTATCGTCACAAACACCGCTTCTAGTCATTGATGGGCAGCAACGCCTGACGACTATTACTTTGCTAATAGCCGCACTAACAGAAGTGATTGGTGATCAAGAACCTGTAGATGATTTTAGTCAAGCAAAGCTCAAGGGCTATTACCTTACCAACCCTCTGGAAGATGGCGACAAATTCTATAAGTTGATCCTGTCACAGACCGATGACAAGTCATTAAAGGCGATTATTAAAGGGCTGGAGCAACCAGAAGATAACTCTATTCGGGTGATTGAAAATTTTGTGTTCTTTAAGAAGCAGTTGGAAGGACTGGATGATTTGAAACCCATCTGTAACGGTTTGGCCAAGCTCATGGTTGTCGATATTTCTTTGAGTCGAGAACAGGACAATCCTCAGCTTATCTTTGAAAGCATGAATTCAACAGGGAAGGAGCTTAGCCAGGCTGATTTGATACGAAATTTTATTCTGATGGGCTTGGAGCCAGAGCTGCAAAGACACCTGTATGAACAATACTGGCGACCTATGGAGCTAGCTTTTGGTCAACAGGCATACAGTGACTATTTCGATAGTTTTATGCGCCATTTCCTAACGGTGAAAGCTAGAGAAATTCCCAAAATTGGCTATGTCTATGAAGTGTTCAAGGAATATTCAAGAATACCTGCTGTAGCAAAGAAGGGCGTAGAAAGCCTGGTCAAAGATATTAAAAATTATGCGGTTTACTTCTGTGCTTTTGCGCTAGGCAATGAGCAGGATGCACAGCTAAAACAAGCCTTCAAAGACTTACGAGAGTTAAAGGTCGATGTAGCTTACCCGCTGTTGCTTGAGCTGTATTCAGATTTTGTAAATCAGCTTTTGAGTGGTGATGAATTCCTTTCCTCAGTCCGAATCATAGAGAGCTATGTCTTCAGGCGGGCGATCTGTGAGATCCCCACCAATTCAATGAACAAAACCTTTGCTCGCATGGGTATCGGCCTTAAAAAAGATCGCTATCTGGAAAGCCTCAAAGCCTCGTTCGTGTTACTACCTTCATATCGCAGATTCCCTGTCGATGAGGAGTTTCAGCGTAAGATCCAGGGGAAAGATATATACAACTTCAGGAGCAAGAGCTACTGGCTGAGGCGGATGGAGAATTTTGGTCGTAAAGAGCGGATCCTCGTTGATGATTATACCATTGAGCACATCATGCCCCAATCAGATAACAAGTCTGGAAAAGTACCTGAGGGCTGGCGTTCAGAGTTGGGTGATGAATGGGAAAGAGTATGGGAAACCTACCGGCATACTCTTGGTAATCTGACTTTGACCGGTTACAACTCTGAATACAGCAACAACTCCTTTGTTGATAAGTGTACCCACGAATACGGCTTCAAATTTAGCCCACTGAAGATGAATGAAGGCATAGCTGCTGAACCTAAGTGGGATGAGGGAGCTATTGCCAGACGTGCATCTAAGCTGGCTGATAAGGCAGCCAAAGTATGGGCAGTGGTTGACTTGCCAGAAGATATTGTCAGCGCCTATAAGCCCGAAAAAGAAGAGTCCACCGAATATACCATAGAGGATCACCCGCATTTGCTGAAAGGCAAATTGACAGAGGTGTACCAAACCTTCCGCAAAGCGGTTCTGGAAATTGACCCTTGCGTGTCAGAAGAATACAAAAAGCTATATGTCGCTTTTAAAGCTGAAACTAACTTTGTTGATGTGGTGCCACAGGCCAAGCGACTGAGGTTATCTCTGAATATGCCATTTGCCGAGATCGATGACCCAAGAGAACTCTGTAAAGACGTAACCAATTTAGGCCGCTGGGGCAATGGAGATGTAGAGGTTAGCCTCGATAACATTGAGGATATTCCCCATGTAATGGCGTTGATAGGCCAGGCCTTTGAGCGACAAATGGACAGTGACCAGAATTAATTTTGAGGGTGAATAACTGTACGCAAGGACGAATTATTGAAAAGGGAGCCTATGGCTGTCACCAGTTTAGTTCTTAGCGAGGATACAACCTAAAAACAGGCAACTATCAGATCCAGTCTGAGCTACTACAGATCATTCCTTTGAATGGACTATTAAATCTTTATCCCTTGGCGCTCCCAGGTCGGCTGATCAAGTTTTGAGTAATCCCCTTCAGCCGCGTCATTTAACACTCTATCTTTCCGTCCCTGCTCCAGGGTCTTCTTAAAGACCGCCCAATGGTGGTTTTCAATGATAGGTTGCAACTCTTCCTTATCGGTTAATCCAGAAACAATCCCTGCCTCGATAAAAATTTCAATATCACGCTGAGCTTGCTCACTAACCTGGCCTACATTTTTACATTTCTCGTAGAATGCAACTAACCGCTGTTCAAATGCTTTCATGTATCGTTTCTTATAATGAATAGTTGATTCCATTAACTTGTCTGCTC
>JBALWS010000019.1:0-51593 GCA_036960405.1 Halopseudomonas sp.
GCTCACCGGCGTAGCGCGACCTGAGAGCCTGACGCAAGCGCGGGTTCGACTCAGACAGGTCATCATTGAAGAGGCCAATCCGGCCCTGCTGCGGCTGATCGCGTTGGCCAAACAGCATAAGGTGCCTTGGCTCAGCGACGATGATGACTTTTCACTCGGTTACGGGGCCAGTGCCCAAGTTTGGCCAGTCAGAGCGCTGCCCGATCCCGAGAGTATCGATTGGCAACACTTCAAAACCGTGCCCTTGGCGCTGGTCACCGGCACAAACGGCAAGTCGACCAGCGTGCGAATCTTGTCGCAGATGGTGCAACAGTCGGGCCGCCGCTGCGGCGTGACCTCGACCGACTTTGTCCGGGTAGGTGAGCGTATCATCGATAGGGGCGATTATTCCGGCCCGGGCGGCGCTCGGATATTGCTGCGCCACCCTGACACCGAAGCCGCGATTCTGGAGGTGGCCCGCGGCGGAATCTTGCGGCGCGGCTTGCCCGTCGACAGGGTCGATGCGGCGCTGATTACCAACATCGCCGCAGACCACCTAGGCCAATATGGCATCAACACGCTTGATGCGTTAACCCGTGCCAAGGCCGTGGTGGCCAAGGCGCTCGACGGCGGCACGCTGGTCCTCAATGCTGACGACCTGCAGTTGGTGGCGATAGCGCCCGAGTTGGACGTTACCAAGTGTTGGTTCTCGCTCAACCCCGACCACCCGGTATTGCACGCTCATCGAACACGCGGAGCAGCCGTTTGTTTTCTGCGTAATGGCTTTCTTGTCTACGTCGACAATAACGCCGAGGAAGCGATCATCGCCGTCGATGACATTCCCATGACCTTAAACGGCGCGGCCCGTCACAACATCCAGAATGCGCTGGGTGCCATCGGTCTGGCCAAAAGCCTAGGGCTCGACACCCCAGCAATCGCCCGCGCATTGCGACAGTTTTGCAGCAGCATCGACGACAATCCCGGACGCGGTAATCAGTTCCAGGTTAACGGTGCCACCGTTATCATGGATTTCGCTCACAACACCCACAGTATGAACGCGATGGCCACCACCCTCGCCAACATGCCGGCGCAACGAAAGTTGTTGATGCTGAGCATGCCGGGGGATCGCAGCGACCAAGAGATAGCTGAGTCGACTCAGGCTGCATTAGCCATGCGACCGGACCTGTTGGTGGTGGCTGAATTGGAGGATTACCTGAGGGGGCGCGAGCCGGGTGAAGTCTCTCGGCTGATCGCCGATGCTGCCGTCATTATGGGCATACCGGCACTTAATATCCTCTTCAGTGACAGTCCTTATGCGGGAGCAAAACTGATCGTTGAAAAGTTACAGCGCGGGGATCTGACCTTGCTGTTGGCGCTTTCGGATAGGGAGAAAATTATCGACCTACTCGGGCAATCGTCCTCGCAGCATTCGGATAATGGCTAATCCGAACCCCTAGTCTGTTAGCCCAGCGAGAATAGACAACCTAACAAAAGAGTATGCGAATAAGTACGACAACGTTCACAGATCAGAAGTGGGTGCTCCGGTAATCCTCCCTTTTTTAGTTGGTGCCAAAAGTAGAGGTTAACCTTGGGCACCTGGTTGCCGATTTTTCAGCAGCTGGCCACGGTATCGCTCAACTATCCGACTTCTTAGTTCAGAGTTACCTGGACTCGGGTGAATTGGTGACTATCCTGGAGCCCTTCCAATTGCCCAGTATTCCTTTTTATCTGGTGTACCCCTCTAACCGGATGGTGAACCCCGCACTGAAAAAAATTGATTCAGTACCTGTTGGCTAATCCACCGAAATCAGGCTCTGGTTAAATACCAACTTTGCAAAACAACGTTCATTTGATCCTACGATCGATGACCGCTTAGTCGTGTGGATTCAACTGATCAACGCAACACTCTATCTTTTCTTAGAAGATGGCGTGTTGGATTATGGCAAGAAAGCAGCGGTTACGAGCGGCGGCTAGGCATTGGGTTCCGCTTTGGCTTAGTTGCTCTAATCTTAACTGGGGCTGGGTTGATCCTGCCAGGGCGAGAGTTGTAGGCAGGGACCGCGGAACAGCACCGGACCATCAAAGCTTGCACCGCGCACGACCACCAGTTCGACGCTGTCCTTGATTGCCAGCCACTCGGGCTTGGTCAGTAATCGCTGCGACTGGGCTCGGTCCAGCGCCCCCAAATTGGTGGTTTGTCCCGTGTCACGGTTGATAGCCCACAAACTCAAGCCGTCGAGCTGGGCAGGGTCGAGGCGTTTGTTCCACTGTAGGTGCAGCTGCGAGCGTCCTGGCGCGTCGCCCTTATACGCGGTGATCACCAGGCTGGGTTCGGCTTGTGCCGGTACAAGGTGCATCACTGCCATGTAGTCCACGGCCCGATGGCCGGGGGTTTGCGGTTGCCACCACAAGCCCAGGCTCAACATCAGCAGTAGTGCACAGCAGGTGCGCCAGAACGGCAGCGTCATCCACCAACCGCCACGCTGAGGGGCCGCCGCATCGAGCTGGGACTGCAGGTCACGCCAGACCCGTTTGGGAGCCTCGACCGGCTTGATATTGTCGTTGATTGGATTCATCTGGTTTTGCCATTGGTAGACACGGGCTTCGAGTTCAGGGTCCTGGCGTATCAACTGTTCGCAACGGCGCCGAACTCTGCGGGTCTGGGTACCCAGTACATAGTGGCTGGCCAGGTGATCGCGCACCGCGGGTTGCTGGTACCTCAAGTTGCTAGACATCGGTTCAACTCCTTTAACCCACGGCGGATCCAGGATTTCAGGGTCCCGAGCGGCGTCTGTAGGTGTTCGCAAAGCTCCGCGTGCGTCAGGCCATAGAGATAGGCTGAGATGATCGCGTTGCGGGGCTCAGCACGGATCTGCTGCAGGCAACGGCTCAGGTCGTGGTGTTGCTGCCATAGGCTGCTGTCATCGCCGATCAGTTGCTGTAACAGCTCATCATCTTGGTGTTCTGGGCGTCGCTGTGCCTGCCGAACCCGGTCAATGGCGCAGTTACGGGTCAGCTGGCAGAGCCAAGCCCAGCCGCCGCCCAAATCGCTACGATAACTGCCGGCGTTGCTCCATATCTTGGTATAGCTGTCCTGCAGTGCATCGGCGGCCAGCTCGCGATCGGGGATGATCTTTAGCGTTAAGCCATAGAGCTTGCCGTTGGTGAGCCGGTACAGCTCCTCGAAGGCTGGGCGATGTTGCAGCTGAACCTGGGCCAAGCAGGATTCGATCCTTGTATTCCAGTGATCCGAAGCCAAATAGCGATCCTCGTTTAACCGACCGGGTTTTGGTCGGGGGCGGGTGGTTGGGGTTGTCATCGCGACGTTAATACCAACCCGTACTGTTGATTATTTCTAGTTTTATGTTTTCTGGTGTTTGTTGGCGGGGCTAGTTCTGCCTTGCCAACTGCCAGACTCCCTTAACGCCATCACCGCTGGTATCGCCGGGTTGTTGGTCTTTTATCCAGGTATAGAGCGGATTATCATTGAAGGTCCACTGTAAGCCCCCGTCGTCCCGGCTGATGATGGCGAAAGGCGCGCTGGCGATGTCGCTTTGATTGGCCATGAGCGGTGGCCAAAGGGTGGCACACTTTTGATAGCAGTTCGACTGTCCTGGCCGTCCTTGGCGAAGGTGTACAGGGTCTTGCCCGCAGGGCTACTCCAGACGGCACCGAGCGGCGTGCTTTGTAATTTTGCCGGGGATGGGGTAGTTGGCATCATCGACTGGGTGCCGCAGGCGGTTAACGTACCGGCCTGCAGTAGTGGTATCAGAGGGGTTATTGTTTTCATAGCATCGCTGATTTCGAATTCATGGATGTATCGGGGTTTCATAGATAGATACGCCGACCCTGTTTATTTGGATGCATTCCGGCTAAAAAATAATGTCAGTAGCGAGCGTGGCCTCAAGTCGGGCTACGTTGGAACGGTTTAGTCGCAGGGGTGTGCAACACCCCCCACACATACACGCAATAAAGAACAATAAAAGTGGACTCTGTGAATGCCGCCTCAGGGCAGTTTGGCAGGATGGGTGAAAACATAATCGTTACCCTTGACCGGGGTGTGGCAGCCAAAGCACTCCTGCACAAAGTTGGCGTCTTTCCCGTAGGGCTGCTGATCGAGTCCCTTCCAACGGGCGAAGCCCCAGCCTCCCGTGGCGGCGTACTGGGTGCTGTCCTTGATCATGAATTCAGCGTGGACAAATGTGTCCGGCACGATCGCCGTGGTCCAGTTGCTATCCAGGCGTTCTTTCCATACCAACTTGGCCAGGATGGCGCCTTCGGGCCAAGGGTTAGTGTTGCCGTTGCGCGCCGCCGTGACCGCCTTGTCGTTGCCGAGGATCACCCGCAGGCTATTGTTGTCGGTCCGGTGCGAGCTACCTATCAGCTGCCACTGTTGATAGTTTTTCGGTATTGAAATGCCGTTGGGCGCGTCTGCCTGAGTAGCGGCATTAACAGTGGTGCTCATTAGGGCTGCACTTATTAGAGCGGCATGGGTCAGCAGAGGGGTGAATCGCGCAACGCTGAAACGCGGCAAAGATGGGATTAGCTGGTTCATGGGGTTTTCCTATAGCGAGCAAAAAATGGGTGAACTACATTCACCCGGCTTGTGGCTGACGGTTGGCGATAACCGGTTTATAGACCATTGACAGTAAAGTTGACCCGGCGGACATTGGAGATGATCTCGTAGCCCATCTGCTGCAGGTCTTTCTTGTCTAGACGACCGTCGCCATTCACATCGTCGACACGATCGGGCGCCTGGCCGTCAACGATCGCCACCAGCAGCTCGCTATTGACCTGTGCGCCGACGCTGCCGAAGATGTTCTTGGCGCCGATGATCCAGGTGGCCCAGAGCTCGGTTTCATCCTCGCTGCGATCGGTCACCGCGACGATATTGAACAGGTTGGCTAGGTTCGCCTCGGGTCCGAACGGCGCGTTGGGACCGCGTGCCGACAGCAGTACTACCAGCCCGGGAAAACTTGGGTCATGGCCAATGCTAAAATCACCCGCCAGCGGTCCTGCATTCGCCAGCGGACCGGGGCCGGTTAACTCAAGGGCTGCGCCGGTGGAGGTGAAGTCACCCTCCAGTCGGGCTCGCAGATCAACGACAAAGCCGCGACTCTCCACCCCAGCAATATCGTTTTGCTTGGGGGCAAATACTTTAAGTGATGCCGAGCCAGCCGAGGCGCTCAGAGGTAAAAGACTGCAGCTCAGTAGGGCGGCCAAGGGCAGAGTTTTGGTTAACAGTTTCATGGTTAGCTCTCGTGTGATTATGAGTAGTCACTGTAGAAACGCCACGAAATTGGATATGGATGCAGGGTCGAAAAAAATACTGTTAGATGAAAAGTAGCCTTACCACGCGGTAGGTCATCAAATATGCCGGACGGCCGGTAGTCGTTGTGCCGACTTGCAAGGCTCATGAATAAGCAGAAATGGAAGCAAAAGGCGCTCAGATAGGAGGGGAGCGATAACTAGCTTCGGAGATGTCCGCTAACCGAATATGAAGTACAAAATGTTATTCGAATATTGTCCGCTCTAAATGCCTGCAGTGTCGATCTTAGAGGCATCCTCTTATGCGCCCACAGCAGTCATTTCAAAATAATGAAAAGAGCATTCTTTGTAGCCATTCAGTCCAACTCCTTATCAAGGCTATAGACCTTTAAGGCTCTCTCTACGCCAGCAACATAGAAATCACCTTCAAACTGTACACGGGTTGGCAGAAGTTTTGCGAAGGTCTCCGATACCAGGGTAGAACAGCCGGTCTGTTTGGTAAGATTTTCGATCCTGGCCGCCCTGTTTACAGCGGCTCCCATAACGGTGAAATCTAACCGGTTAGGAGCACCGATATTGCCGTAGATGACCTCACCGACATCCAGCCCTAAACCATACCTGATGGCGGGGAATCCCTGCTTGGTGAGACTTGGGTTCACTTTATTAACATTCTCATGCGCTGTTCGAGCCGCGCGCAGAGCGGCTTCGCTAGCCTCTTTTAAGGAACGGCTGCCTGAGGGAAACACCACCAACATCGCATCTCCGATAAAACGCAACACTTCCCCCCCGTGCTCAGTGACGGCAGCGTTGATGATTTCAAAATATTGATTGAGCAGCTTCAGTAGCTGCTGATGGTTTAGCGACTCGGTAATTGCGGTAGAATCACGCATGTCACAGTACCAGATGACCGCCTCAATGAGCTCACCATCGCCGCGTTTGACCTGGCCTGAAAATACTTTGCGGCCAGTACGAGGGCCGAGATAGGTATCGAGTAATGACTGAGTCGTTAGCCTCAATGCAAACACTTCCAAGATCGGTGCTAACAGGCGGGATATTTCAGCAAAGCCGCTGAGGTCGGCTTCTGAGAAACCTTGCGGGTGATCGGTTGTGAGGATCCAGGTGCTGGGTTTTTTATCCTGGCTAAAGCGTAGCGGGATCGCTATATAATCTGTCGCGCCCTCCTCATGCAGTGTCTGTAACGAGCTATGCAGTGTGTCTTGGTCTGCGAGAGCTAAACGACATCGGAACGGTTGACCGGTATTTTGTACCGATTCAATCGGGCTACCCAGGTAATCCGCTGAACTGGTGATGCTGTGAGTCGGGCTGTAGATCTCAATCTTTGGACGGTCACGCCACCAGGTATAGGCTTTACCGATAGTTTGAGGGTTCAGTGTTCTGACACTGACCCTCATCCGCATCAGGGGAACGCCAAGCCGCAGCAGGCGCTGTCCCAGTTCGGTGGTGAATTGCTCAAGCTCAGCGATTAAGCGGCCTTCATCAACCAGCCACCGGGTCAATTCAGCAGGCGCCCACTCTGTTCGCGGGCTGATTGACATGTCGCCGCTGCTGGTAATCATGAGCAAGGTCCTATGTAGACAAAATTCATCAACAGGCTCAAGCATAGCGATAAAACCTGATGAAGATAGGGTTAACCCCGTTCCGTGTCTGATGATCTCGAGGCGCACAATTCAGTCTTTCCCTAAATACAGCGCCAAGATTTTTCGTCACAACATAACTGGCGACCTTATACCTGATTAGAATCAGCCAGTCCTAGAAGTAACGTTCAACGGTCAGCTGCATCAGGTCGTCTTCACGTATCGCGAATAGTGGGTCGCTCCTTTCGTCGCTATCGAAGAGTCGCGCATCCAGGCTAAGTTTCCAGCTATCGCCCAGCCGCCGACTGGCCTCCAACAGCAGGCTGTAACCGTTGTGATCCAGGTCTTGGCCCATGCCGGCAAGCAACTCGGTGCTTTGAGCATCGTTGAGCGTCAGTCGGGTGCCGATGAAGAGATCATTCTGGATCACCGTATTGCTTTGTTGACCTCGACTATCTCTGCCGTACTCCATCAACAGGCCGAGGTCGGTGGCTGACTCCATGATGCCGACCAGGGTGTATTCGAAGCCGCCCTGCAGCGCCACATAATTATCGCTGTGGCTATCGCGGTAGATGCTTTCAAATTTCCACAACCAATCCCCCAGCGTGGCCTGAAGGTCGATACCTAACTGGTCCATCTGCTCGTAAAACGGTACCAACATCGTTCCCTGTTGGGTCAGCACCGGGTCGCGATTAGTACCATGGAAGCCGTAGATCCCAACATCGAAATCTCCCAAGGTATGACTCCAGCGGATGGCAGCGTCGAGATGTTGCTGGCCCGCCGATGACTGGTAGCTGGCATTGTCCGTATCGACTACCAACGGTCCGCGCAAACGTCCTCCGCTGCCGACAAAGGTGCGCTCGCGAAAGCCTGGTAGCAGGAACAGGTCGAGCACCCCCCAGTCACGAACTAGCGACAGGTTGATCATCTGTTGCCCCAGCTTTTCTTCTCCGTCGATGTCTTCCACGCCGTCGGTCTGGTTGATCACATCGACCAGATGCTGAAATTCGGTAACGCCCCAGAACACCTTGCCGATACCGGTTCTAAGCTCCCAGTCGTCGGCTACGTGGGTCCACATCAGTTCGCGTATATCAGCGTGACTGCGCTGGCTATCGTGCTCATCGACGCGCAGAAAAGGCTTGAACACCAGGCTATCGTCGCTGTTGTTCCACTGCCAGTAGAGCTCGGGTTCGACGAACAGCGAGCTGTTGTTGGAATCACTCTGTCCCGGATAGAGGGGGTCGTTAGCAAATACTCGTGCTTCATAGCCGATACGGCCGCTCACTTCGGTTTCGATTGCCGCGCTAGCAGGCGCGGTCATGGCAGAGGCCGCCAGTGCGATCAACAGCGGCCTTAGGGGTTGAGTTGACATCATATTTATCGAGCGCGCTTCAAGCTGTTCTTATTAAAATCGCTGGGCTTAAGCCCTAATTTGAACTGGTAATCCTTGTAGTCCAAGACGGTCGTTTTACCGGTCTGATGATTGGTCATGGTCGACTGGTTGGCGCGCCAGTATTGGTCCAGATACTGGTTGTACTGAGCAAAGCTTAGGGTTTTTAGCAGGCTGTCTTTGCGGTCGTAGAAATCCACCTTCTGAACCCGGTAGTGTTGCTTGTCCAGCCATACCACCCGGCGGGTGTAACCCGAGTATTTGTCGGTGGGGTATTGCTCCACCACGAAACTATCGATGCCGTCGAGGGTTTCATCGCGCAGGTATTTGTAACTGTACTTGGCCACCTCGAACGAGGTCAGGTCCTCGAAGGCAAATTCTGAACCCATAAAGGGGCCGGACTTATTGCGCGATGAGATCCGCTTAACCCGCTTCAGCGCAGGCAGGTATAGCCACTGGTCGTCGGCCGTTTCAATATGAGAGAAGCTCAGAAAGGCGGTGCCCTTCACGTCCTTGGGCATATCGAATACGGTCAGGCTTCGGTCGCCATCTTCCTCCTGCTCCAATGACTTTAAGCGGATCTCGCGAATACTTTCCTGACCCTCGCTGTTGCGTAGGGTCATGGTCATCACGGTGGCCATGTCGGCCCAGCCGATATCGCGCTGCTTGGCCTCGACCGAGATCTCCAGACCACGCTCCTGCGGTGTCATGGCCCAGCTTTGAGGGGCGACAGCAGCGCTGCAGAGCAGAGCGGCGGTTACCAGCCCCGCCAGGGGCTTGTTGAATCGACTGGTTTGATTAATTAGGGGGCGATTAAGCAGCATCGGCGGATACCTCATTAGTGCCAGTTGGAGCTGGCGTTGATTGACGGTTATCAGATTGTGATTTGTCGCGGTTGAGCAAGTGATCGAGCTTGATCAATAACGGCGGCAAGAACAGGAAGTCGACTACCAGCGCCAGCAGAATGATGATGGCGGTCAACAATCCCATGTCAGCGTTGAACTTGAAGGTGGACTGGGCCAGGATCATAAAGCCTGCTACCAGTACCAAGGTGGTGATCCACAGGGCGCGGCCGACGCTTGAGAAGGCGTAGCGAACCGCATCTTCGGCCGATTTACCCTTGTCATCGCGAGCGTGCAGGTACTTACTGAGAAAATGGACGGTGTCGTCCACCACGATTCCCAGCGTCATACCGACCACCACCGACATCCCCATACCTACCTGACCTTCCCATAGGGCCCAGAAGCCGAAACCGATGGCCGCGGGTGCCAAGTTGGGAATCAGGCTAAGCAACCCGTAGCGTACTGACTTCAGTGCTATGCCCAGCAACAGTGAGATTAGCAACAGTGCTGCGACGGTACCGATCAGCATCGAGACGATATTGCGTTGGCCGATATGGGCGAACATCAGGTTGGGACTGGTGATGCTGACCTGATAGTCGGGCGCGTTGAGGGTGAACCAACTGGTCAGCCGCTGTTCCAGCTCGATCATCTCGGTTGAGGTGATGTTGGCGAAGGTGGCGATCAACCGGGTGGCCGACTTATCGACGTTGAGCTGGTTGTTGAGGTCCAAGCCGTAGGGCAGGGACATCTCGTACAGTAGCAGGTACTGGGCGGCCATCTCTTGACTGTCGGGCAGTCGATACCAGCTAGGGTCGTCGCCGTGCATGTTTTTGTTGAGCCGTTTGAAGGTATCACTCAACGAATTGACGTGATCGGTTTCGGGTTGGTCACGCAACCACTGGGTGAAGCCGTCTAGGCTGGCGATAAAGGCGGGGTCGTTGATGCCGCTGCTGACTTTGCTGTCGATCGAGATCTCCAGGGTGGTCATACCTGACATGTTGTCCTGCATAAAATCGGTGGCCTGACGGAAGGGTACTGCCTGGTCGAAATACTTGACGAAATCGTCATTCAACTCGTTATTGGGAGCGAACAGCCCCAGACCTACGATCACGGCCGCCATGCCGGGTAGCAGCAGCTTGCGCTTGGCGATGACAAAGCCGGCGAAGCGATCCATCAGGTCGCTGCTGTCCTCTGTGCGCAGCTTGACCCGTAGTGGTAGCAAGGAGAGCAGCGCAGGGAACAGCGTGATCGAGAAGATGAATGCCAGCATCACTCCGGTGGCGACCATATTGCCCAGGTCATGGAACGGCGGTGAGTCGGAGAAGTTCATGCTCAAAAAGCCAATAGCGGTGGTGATGCTGGTCAGCAGGATCGGCTGGAAGTTAAGCTTGAGGCTGTCTAGTAGTGCCTGACGCTTGGGCACCCCTTGACGCATCTCATAGAACAAAGTGGTTAATATATGGATACAGTCGGCCACCGCCAGGGTCAGGATCATGGTGGGAGCCGACGCCGATGGACCGGTCAGGTAGAGCCCGCTCCAACCCGCTAGGCCCATGGTCGCGGCGATGCTGGCGATGATGATCAGCAGCGTTGAAATCGTACCGGAGATGGTTCGCAGCAGCGCCCCGATGACCAGAATCACTACCAGGAACATCAGCGGCACCAGAGTCGCGTTGTCCGCCATCGAGGCCTCGGTAAAAGCCACGTTCATCATTACCATTCCCGATAGGTACACCTGGGAGCCGGGGTTTTCGTTCTCAAATTGAGCTTGTAAGGCCCGCACCTTAGTGGCGACTTCGGGCCCTTCGGTGACGGGATCCAAACCAGGCAGCTTAATGGTCACGTTGACCACGGCGACATGCCCCTCGGGGGAGACCAGTTTGTTGACCAGTTGTGGCTCGCTGGTGGTGACCTGCTTGATACGTGCCAGGTCTTCAGCTTGTAGCGTTAGTCCTTCGGGCACCATATCTTCAACAACCAGGTCGTCCTCCTCGGCGAAGGTATATTGGTAGTTGGTGATCGAATCGACCCGGGTCGAATAGGGGATCTGCCAAGCGTCATCGGTTAGCTTGCGGATCGACTCCAGCTGACTGGGAGTGAACACATCGCTTTGCGGCGGTGAAATCACGAACGAGACATTGTCGCTCTTGCTGTAGATCTTCTGCATCGATTCGTAAGCGGTGAGCTGGGGGTTCTCATCGCTGAAGAACACCCGGTAGTCGCCTTTGAAAACTAGCCGTTGGGCACCCATGGTGGCGCCGACCACGAGGGCCAGCGACAACAGAATGACCCAAATAGGGTGGGCGATCACCCACCTAAACAGTCGGTCTCGCATTGTGTTCTCCTTTCTGACGTTTCGTCGATAAACATTGAAAAAAATGAGCGTCAAACAACGCCCAGGACCTGAGCTAGCGCTCAGGGTTCCGATACTGCTGAGAAACCGGGGTTTCCCTTAGTATGTATTCTGACCTTTCGTCAAGATACACGTTAAAAAAATGCGGGTATTCGCCGCATCTTGAGCTGGAGTGAAACCTCCACCTCGGTATGATTGTTTGCGTTACAGCACTAGCTGTCGTCCCCGTGCCCGGATCACTTCCAGTTCGTCGGCAAAGCGTTCCTCCAGCATCGATTTAATCACACTACGGTAATCCCGCTCAGAGGAGAGGGGATGCCAGTTCAGTCCGTCGAGAAAGATCGTAGTGGTGTTGAAAAATTCCTGCTCTAGATAGAGGCCATGGCGGCCAGCGCAACTATTAAGGTCGTCGTTGAGCATTATGATGACGCCATAGCCGCTGGCCCAGCCGGTAAAACTGACCTGCTGCTTGCTCATATGAGCCGGCAGGCTGAGACTGCCGTCGGCGATGCCATCGTCGATAATCTTAAAGAACAGCGCCATCAGTCGGTGCTCCAGCGCTTCGTGTTCTTGAATCCGTTCAGGCGACGTCTTACCGATGACGGAAGGGCTCTTGCTGCACAGCGCGGTACGGAACAAAGCGGGTTTCAGCAGGGCGTAGATCAGGTAGGCGAAGGACATCGCCTGGTAACGCTCGCGACTGCTACCCTTGTGCTCTACCGCCCGGCTAAATAGACCGATCATGGTGTGCATGGCATAGTTGCCGATGCCGGACAGCAGATCCTCTTTGCAGGAGAAATGGCCGTAAACGGTGCCTTTGGAATAGGGAACCTGAGCGACAATCTTGTCCATAGTCAGCTGGGAGACATCGATCTCCTCCAGCAACAACAGGGTCGCCTCTATGATCTCGAGTTCGCGTTCTTGCAGGCTTTGCTTGTCCAGTGCGCGTGGGCTCATGGTTGTACCGGGTCTATAGTGACGAATCGTCAATGACGTTTCGTCGAAATATACGCCTGCAAATTTTTAATGTCAATTGATTGAACCATTAGTCTCTAAAGTCTGCTGTCAGCCGATTGGTCGAGCCGCTAATGCCCAAACGCTGGTTCTGTTCTGATTTTTTGCCGTTGAACATTGATGCACACAAGCACTCTGTGTTCTTGAGTGCTAAGGACGATCAAAGTGTAACCCCGTACACACAGCAGCCTACCGGCTAAGTCCCACAAAAGGTTCGATAGTACCGATCACCATCTTCAGGGAGGTCTTGATAGTTAACGGTTTCGGACAATGCCCTGTAAGGAGATCGGAGCACTTTCAAGAAGTCATCTGCAGCTTCGGTGCGGCCCGTTTCTTCACAGGCCGATAGTACGGCTTCGATATGATGATTTCTGGGAATAACAACGGGGTTATTGCTGGCCATTCGTTTTTCTGCACCATCGGAGCCTTGGTCGCAATTGTCGATGCTCGCTCTCCAGCCTTCATACCAGGGCCCCAACTCCGTCTTCATTTCCTCGGCAAGGGTGTTGTTATGGAGAGACTGAGTAAGGCGGGCAAAGGTGCGGGTAAAATCCAGTTGCTTGTCTTTCATTTTTGTTAACAGGTCGACGATAAGCTTTTGACTGTTGGGTACTGGCCCGACTAGGCCCAGCTTGTTTGCATGCATGTCAAAGTAGGCTGTTTCAAAACGACCGTCGTACTCCTGTAGGAGCGATTGGACAAGTTCGACCGCTGTTTTCTCGTCACTGTTGATAAGCGGCAACAGGCACTCTGCTAGACGGGTAATATTCCAAATGGCGATGCTGGGTTGATTGCCAAAAGCATAGCGCCCCTGTTCATCGATAGAACTGTATACGGTACCGGGATGATAGGCACCCATCATTGCGCAGGGACCGTAGTCGATGGTGTCGCCACAAATCAGCGTGTTATCGGTATTCATGACCCCGTGGATAAATCCGACACGCATCCATTCCACAATAAGCGCAACTTGTCGTGCCATGACGGCCTCTAGAAAGCGCAGCACCTTATCTTCTGCGCCTAAGCCGATCTCGGGGAAATGCCGATTAATCGTGTAATCCAGTAGTTTCGTTAGGGATTCTTTCTGCCCCCGGATGGCAAAATACTGGAATGTACCCACACGGATATGGCTGGCAGCCACACGCGTGACAACGGCGCCGGGCTTGCCTCCATCCCGGTACACCGATTCGCCGGTGGCGACAACGGCTAAGCAACGCGACGTTGGCACACCCAACGCGTGCATCGCTTCGCTCATCAGAAATTCGCGGATCGCCGGTCCCAGAGCGCAACGACCATCTCCTTGTCTGGAGTAGCGTGTCTGCCCCGATCCCTTGAGCTGAATATCAAAGCGCTTGCCGTCATTGTCTATCACTTCACCCAGAAGATGGGCGCGACCATCCCCCAGCTGCGGGTTCAGGTGGCTGAACTGGTGGCCTGAATAGGCCAAGGCAATGGGGTCACAGCCTTCGGGCAGTTCGTTACCGGCGAACAAAGCAGAATGATCTTGCAAAGCCTCATTCAGACCAAGGCTCTCGGCCAGCTCCTTGTTAAACAATAGGAGTTTAGGCTTGGCTACGGGCGTCGGTCGCACGCGTTGATAAAATTCGTCACCGAGTTGGGCATAGGTATTAGAGAAAGCGAACATAACAGAGAGCGCTCGTATAGATTAAACCAAGCACAATAGTAGACTATTATGCTTGGGGTCGATGCTAGCAACTAACCACAGTTATTTGTTGCCTATCATGGAATTTGCTAACTTCGCTCGATTCATTGAATCAGGACAGAGGTTGTCGATAAGATGCGTATTTGTCAGCATAAAATGCTAATTCGACAGCCTCGTTATGTTTCAAAATGATTCGGCGCATATTTAGCATTCTGACGGTGGCGGCGGTACTCTTTTATACCGCCTTGGGGATTCTGGCCGCTCCGTCGTTCTTCGATCCCGAGTTCAAGGTCGTAAATAACTCTTCTGAGACCGTTTCAATTGTCGCGGAATGGCGAAGCAACGAGAAGCAAATCAGTAGCATAGAATCAATGTCTTCCTACCAGTTCTCCGTTAATGGTGAGGATGTGATGAGATTCAGAGTTCGCTACGCTAGTGGCAAAGAGTTAGAAACTGATCCGCTGTACTTTTCGAGTGGTATTAAGGTAATTGCCATAATCACCAGTGATGGTATAGAAGTACGGTATGACAATGAAGCATAACGAAGTGGCCAAATCTCTAGCTTGGATCGCCGCAATCTTAAGCCATTTTCCACGGAGTGATGTTTCACAGGAGTTGCATGCGCTCAACCTCGTTAACAATCAAGGCCGTAATAGTTACTGTTATTCCACTGCTTGCGTGTTCTACCTACTACACGCTCGAGAGGCTTGAGAATGCGAGTCAGGCGATCTTCTTCGTTACTTCACTTGCGCTTCCGATAATGCTTCTAGGCTCTATCGGAACAGCCCGCACTATCGCATCAGGCAACAAGACTTTACTTCACAGTTGGCTTTCAGGACTTGCGGTTGTATTGCCCGCCGCGCTACTCGCATTTATTTGGCTGTAAGCGTTACCATTAGTTCCCTTCACGTCCCCTTTGGATATAGCAGAAGTACCTCTCGTTTCATTTCGAGGTTTTGGTGGTTTCTGCTTATGCGCCTTAAGCGGTCCTTTCAAAGGTTGTGTTGCGTTATCCCTGATAATCTTCATGTTGTAGTGGCTGCCTATAGCTGCAGCAAGTCTCAGGAAGGCCTAGCGCAACGATCACAACAGCGAGCGCATCTTTTTTGCAGCCAAGGGAACAAAGCGCCGCGATAACTCTCTAACCCAAGTCCTTCTCGTTCCCGTCGGTAAAAAGGTCGTGTTGAGGCGACTCTGGGCAAGCAATATACTCGCGGGATTGTGCTGCAAGGCTTGCTCGATCTTTTGACTTCATCATTATGCGGATTTTGGTTAGAACAATGTTGTTTGGTAACGTATCAGTGCACACGAGACTTATGGTTGTTGGCATCCTCATGTCGATGGCTTTGATGTTGCCTCAGATGCACGTTGCTTCACACAATCCGCTGGCTGCTGTGGACGCCGATATTGAACGCCATCTCGAGCTAAAATCCGAAGCCCCCGAACACTCCGCGCACACCCACGATAACGGCACCCAAGAAGAAGCGAATCTAAACCACCAACACGGTCATAACAGCGCTGACCATACCCACCACACCGTGTTTCTATCTACCCATGATATAGCTGTTGGGTCCAAGTTAAGCATCTTGCCACCGGCCTATATACGCAGTCATGTTTCCCCAGCCCCCTTCCTATGGCAACGTCCCCCTAAGCGTATTCAGGTTTCTTGAGCAAACCGCAGCTGCGGAAAAAATTGTTTACCATAATGCGAGTTAATTTATGAAGATACCTGTGTATTCAGAGACTTTGCTGTCGCCTGTCGGACAGAGAAAGCTCTGGGCAGCCCTAGTCGGGTTGCTGTGTTTAGTGTTGTTTCAGGAGAGCGCCTTAGCGCACGGGGTCGCCTCAGGCGATCAGGGCTATATTCAGGAAATAAGTGGCATCAATCTGCTGCCGTTCACCTACTTGGGTGCCAAGCACATGGTCACGGGATACGACCACTTGCTGTTCCTGTTCGGGGTGATTTTCTTCCTGTACCGACTGCCTCACATCGCCATGTATGTGAGTCTGTTTGCCATAGGTCACTCAACAACACTGCTCGTTGGCGTCTATTTTGATCTCCCTGCGAATGCCTATCTGATCGATGCTATTATCGGCCTATCGGTGGTTTATAAGGCACTCGATAATCTTGGGGCCTATCAGCGTTGGTTCGGCTATCAACCCGATACCAGGCTGGCGACCCTCATCTTTGGCCTTTTCCATGGCTTCGGGTTGGCGACCAAAATTCAGCAATTTGAAATATCGTCAGACGGCCTGCTGGCCAACCTGATCGCCTTCAACGTCGGTGTAGAGATAGGCCAGTTGCTGGCCCTGAGCTTTATTCTGATTCTGATGGGGTTCTGGCGACGCCATGCAGGTTTCTTCAAGCATGCCTATACAGCGAATGTGTTGTTGATGGGGGCTGGTTTTATGCTGGTCGGCTATCAGATGACCGGCTACTTCGCGGCTTAATAAAACGGCAACTTGAACTTTAAGAATACGAAAGAGGTTTTTATGTACAACTCCGACTTACCCAATCGAGCCCAACTTCCGACCAGCCGACAACTGCTGCGCTCAACCCTGATCGCCGCCGTAGTGGCAGCCCTGTTACTGATTACGACGGTACTGCCCGCAGAATACGGGATAGACCCTACAGGTGCTGGTCGTTACTTGGGACTAACCAATATGGGTGAAATCAAGCTTTCACTGGCACAAGAAAGCACCCAGCAAGTGACAGGGCAGAAAGCAGCGGCAACACAAGCAGGGGCTGTCTCAAAAGAAGATTCAGTAGCCGTTCCACTTATTAGCCCAGCATCGGCTGAGGTTGCCCAAACGGCGGTTGTCGCTAAACCTGTTGTGCCAGCATTGAACGTGCTACTCGCTTCAGACCAAAAGGTGATCACCCTAATGCCAGGGGAGGCAACCGAAATTAAACTGGCTATGAGCAAAGGAGCGACTGTGGCTTATGAATGGGCCGTGGAGGGCGGGGCTGTCAATTTTGATACCCATGGCGACTCACCAACCCTCAATTACTATGGTTACGGCAAAGGTCGTCAAGCCACAGGGGATAGCGGGGTGCTTGAGGCTGCTTTTGATGGCAAACATGGCTGGTATTGGCGTAACCGTTCTGCTGCAGCGGTAACGATAACCCTGAATACTGAAGGAGAGTATCAGTCGATTCAGCGGATGATGTAAAAGGCCGCCCCTCGCTGCGCGATGGTGAGGGGCTTACTTCACCGACTGCTGCTGAAGTTGCTGACGGTAGCTCCTGAGAGAGATCCCTAACTCCTTTTGGAACAATCTGCGCAGCGAACTCTGGCTGCTATAGCCAACTCGCTCAACAATCTGTTCGATACTGAGGTTGGTGGTTTCCAGCAGCAGTTTTGTTTGTTCAAGTCTAATCCGCTGGTGGTAATCGGATAAGCTGACGCCGTTTGCTTTTTTGAATCGACGCGACAGTGTTCTGACGCTGACCGAGTGCATGTTGGCCAGTTCATCAAGATTGAATTTTCGAGCAGTATCTCTTTGGAGCTGGCTCTCAACAGCGAGTACCAAGCTATCTTGGTGCTCAGTTTGCTCCTGCATAAACAGATATGGCGAAGCATAGCTTTGCGAGGCATCGATCAACATTGTCCGAGCCGCGTTTTGGGCTAACTGCCTGCCCACTTGCTGCTCGACAATATCCAGCATCACGCCTAGATTGGCCGTCATGGAACCGGTGCAGTAGGTACCCTGATCCTTTACCAGTAGTTGTTCGGCAGTGTGTTTTACCGAAGGGTAGCGGCTACGAAATAGTCCGCCGAGCCACCAAGCGGTGGTTGCATGCTTGTCCGTTAGACCACCCGATTCTGCCAATAAAAAGACCCCACTACAGTTGGCCGCTACGACTTCGCCTCGTTGTATTCTTTGCTGAAGCCAGTGGCATTCCTTATCGAGGCGGTTGAGGTTGTTGATCAGCGATTTAGTATCCATATGGTGGATGCCTGGGATCACAATCAAGTCAGCTTCGGGGGCATCCTCTAGCGCAGAGTCGACCAGTAAACGCATGCCGTTGGAGCAGGTTACTGTTTCACCTTTGCAAGAAACCAAACGACAGTTATACAGGTCTTCCTCTTCACCACGCTGTTGCTTCCAAATCGTATTGGTGACATTGAATACATCAAAAGGCGATGTCAGCCCTGACGCTTGGCATCCATCAAAAGCTAATCCGAGTACTTGATACATACTGTCCTGATCCGCGCGTTAAATGACGCTGTTGTGTCTTATTATTGTCGGTTTCGATCGATAGACTAACCAACAAACCCCGAAAAACGAAGCTAAAGGTGATCACTTATGAGCCAATTACCAATCAGCCGCTATCCCGTCCCAGAACTGAATTCTCTACCCGAAGATATTCTTTCTCGTATTTTGGCGGTGCAGGAAAAAGCGCGCTTTATCCCCAATGTGTTTTTGACACTGGCTCATCGCCCGGCAGAGTTCAGGGCGTTTTTTGCTTACCATGATGCCATTATGGAGCGTGAAGGGAGCACCCTCAGTCCGGCGGAAAAGGAGATGATTATCGTTGCAACGAGTGCGGCTAACGGTTGTCAGTACTGTGTTGTCGCACATGGGGCTTTACTTCGAGTGTTCTCTAAAGAGCCACTGCTAGCGGACCAGATCGCCGTAAACTATCTCCACTCACCGATAAGTGAGAAACAAAAAGCGATGCTGACGTTCGCGCTCAAACTATCGCGTTCTCCTGAGTTGGTGCAGGAATCTGATTATGACCAGCTTAAAATTCAGGGCTATGACGAAGAGGATATTCTCGATATCACCGGCATTACGGCTTTCTTTGGGCTATCGAACCGAATGGCAATAGTGACCAGCATGCAGGCTAACAAAGAGTTCTACACCATGGCGCGTGAGCCAAGGTCGTAATACACCTCTTTTGCTCAGGGATGTGCAAAAGCAAGAGCAAGTCGCTTCACGGTGGTACGACCTATAAGGAAAACTTTTCTGACTCAGTCAGAAGAATTATGGGCAGACAAGGAGGCGGCTACGCTGCTATAGGTTGATACCGCATAAGGCACCAGATAAGTCAGCAACACCTTCAACCAATCTTTTGCGGACATCGTCCCTGCTATGATCGACTCGCCATAATTGATCAGCATTAGCAATGTACCGACCAACAGTGCAATCGTTAGTGCTCGTTTAACTACCTCTTTTTGACAGGCGTTATAGAGTCACTGTCGCATTACTCCCCCTTGTTGTTGGTGCAATCGAGATCGATAAGGTTTTAGGAAAATAGGTATAGCACAGCACCCTCTATAGGGTGCTAGCCAATTACAGTCCCAATTCACTCAGTCCTGGGTGGTCGTCGGGACGTGGCCCTTGAGGCCAGTGAAACAGACGCTCTGATTCGCTGATGGCTAGATCATTGATACTGGCGTGGCGGAGCTGCATCAATCCCTGTTGGTCGAATTGCCAATTCTCGTTTCCATAAGCGCGAAACCATTGATGGTTGGCATCTTGCCACTCGTAGGCAAATCGTACCGCGATTCGGTTGTCGGTAAACGCCCAGAGCTCCTTGATTAAACGGTACTGCCGCTCTTTCTGCCATTTATTCTCCAGCAGCCGCACGATCTGCTCGCGCCCGACAAGAAATTCGGTGCGGTTGCGCCATCGACTATCGAGGCTATAGGCCAGCGCGACTCGGCTTGGATCACGACTGTTCCAAGCATCTTCTGCCAGGCGGACTTTTTTAATGGCACTGTCGCGGCTAAAGGGTGGCAGTGGCGGGCGTAGTGCGGCAGTGGTCGGATTATTCATGATGCGGTCCTTGTTAGAGATCGAGTACTAAGTGGTCGGTTTTGGCCCGGGATACACAGGGAGTCATCAGTTGTAAGCTATTGCGCTCGTCACCGGATAAGGCGGTATCCCGATGTTCGGGCTCACCGTCGAGTACTTTGATCGCGCAGGTTTTGCATTGTCCTGTCTTGCAGCTGTATGGCTGGTTGATACCCTGTGATAGCAGGGCATCGAGTATGGTTTGGTCCGAACCCACTGCGAGGGTCTTACCGGAACGGGCCAGCTCGACCTGGATCGGTCTTGAATCAGCCGCGACAGCGCTTTGAAAAAGCTCATAACGAATCCGATCGGGCGAGATGCCATTAGCTTCAGCAACCGCGATCACGTTATCGATTAACCGAGTAGGGCCGCACAGGTAGAACAGGGTGTTGTTCGGTGCGCTGATCAGAATGTTTTCGATATCCAGCCGTTCACCCTGATCGCCCGCGTATAGCCGTATCTGTTGGCCGAATTCGCGCTGCAGCCGATCACGGTAAGGCATCTCTTTGCCGCTTCGACCGGCATAGTGCAGCTTGAAGGGCCTGTCGAGCGTAGTGAGGTGTTGCGCCATCGCCTTGATCGGGGTGATGCCAATTCCGGCTGCGATCAACACCGTCGGGGTGGGCTGCGGATCCAGACTAAAGTAATTGCCGGGCAGGGCTGTTCGTAATTGCATTCCCAACCGGTAGCTGGCATGCAACGCCCGAGAGCCCCCTCCACCATCAGCCTCTCGCAGTACCGCGACTTCATAGATATCACGACGAGCGGGGTTGGAGGCGATGGAATAGTGTCGCTGTACGACTTCGCCGCTCTCGAGGGTTATCGGCAGCAGCAGGTGCGAACCGGCGGCTATAGGTGGTAGTTCGGCGTCGTCTGGGGCGCGTAGTTCGTAGGCCCGCACTCGGGGAGAGAGTTGGCGGATGCCGCTAATGACCAGTTCTAACTCCCCCTCGCCCAGGCTATCAGTGCGATCGCTCCGCTCAATACTGTGCTGTTGCACGGTAGCGGCGCTGTGATCTTGGTCGGCTGATCGGCTCTCAGCGCTGGGGGAAGTACCCGCGGCTGGGTCGAACTCTTCTTTGAGCTCTTCTTTGAGCTCTTGTTTGAACTCCTCTTTATACTCTTCTTTGAACTCCGCCTCGGTGTAGCGCGGAGTGATGTGTTGCGGGCAGTTCCAGTCGAATGCCTCGACATGAATCACAAAGCCTCGCTCGATCTGGGCGCGATAGTGATCATCTTCGAGTCTGCTCAAGGTCTCGCTATCTTGTAGGTCTATGACCTGCACCCGACCAAGTAGCTTTAACCGGGTACGATGGGGGTAATCCATAAAGAACAGCGCCACCCGGTCATTGTGGCCGAAGTTGCCGGTACTGATGTACTGCCGGTTACCCGAGTAATCGGCGAATCCCAGGGTGTTGGCATCGAGCACCTTGATAAAACCGGCTGGCCCGCCACGGTGTTGAACGTAGGGCCAGCCTGTTTCTCCAACGCTGGCCATATAGAAGCTGTCACGGGCGGTGATAAAGGACGCCTCGCGCTCGCTGATCAGGTGATTGTAATCCACACCCTGACTCATCCCCGCATACCCGCCCCGGCTGCCCTGATCCGACTGAACGGCGCAGACTGCAGGTGTAAAAGCGATCTCTGCAAATTTGTGGCCCATGACTGATACCTCCGTGACGCGTTGATATGTAGTGCCCGCCCTGTAGTCGGGCGAAGAAGATCAAGCACCCTTAACGGCGATAAGGGTGCTCAAGTGGCAAAGGTTAAGATGCTTGCTGCAGCTCGACTTTGGGGAAATCGATCTCGACCCGGCTTGCCTTGGCAAGAATGTTGGTCAGGATATTCATGCCAACGTGAGTAATGATTTCGACGATGTCGGATTCGCTGTGGCCGGCGTTTCGAACCGCCAACAACTCAGCGGTGGTGACGGCACCGTTATGTTCGACCAGTTCACCAGCGAATTTCACCGCGGCGCTCGCTTTAGCATCTTGGCTGGTACCGGCCCGATTCGCCTCGATCTCGGCAGCGTTCAGTCCGGCTTTACGGCCAATCGCGGTGTGGGCAGAAACGCAATATTGACACTCATTCTTTTGTGCCACCGCTAGTGCAATCCGTTCACGGGTTTGCGGGTCCAAGCTTCCTTCAGCGGCAATACCATGGAGGCCGAGAAAGGCGCGTAACGCTGTGGGAGAGTTGGCGAAGACTTTCAGGAAGTTGGGTACCATCCCAAGCTGGCCTTGAATGGCATCGAACAGTTCACGTTGCTCGTGGTTGGCACTGTCACGTTCGATCTGATTAATACGACTCATGGTGATTTCCTCGGGTTGGTTATTTAGCGCCACAATGGGTTTGTGGCGGCTGAGGAAACTATGACAAATTCCACCCTGGAGAAGAATATCCTATTATAGGAATTCATTATTCCACTTTTAGGAATTGTCTATGGATCGCTTTCATCAGATGCAGGTCTATACCGCCGTCGCCGAGGAGGAGGGGTTTGCCGCTGCGGCACGACGGCTGAAGATGTCCCCACCCGCAGTCACTCGTGCGGTCGCCTCACTCGAAGCTCAGCTGGGGGTGAAACTGCTGAATCGCACCACTCGTTATGTGCGCGTCACCGAGGCGGGAATGCGTTACCTAGACGACTGCCGCCGCATCTTGGGCGAACTCGATGCCGCCGACGAAGCTGCAGCTGGCATTAATGCAGAGCCTCGCGGTCATCTGTCCGTGACCGCGCCGGTACTGTTTGGTCGCCTGTTTGTGATGCCAACGATTGTTGAGTATCTACAGCGTTACCCCGAAATGAAGGTGGACGCCTTGCTACTAGACCGGGTGGTCAGCATGGTCGAAGAGGGGATGGACGTCGGTGTGCGGATCGGCGAGATGCCGGATTCGAGTCTTCGCGCCTTGCCGGTTGGCTCGGTACGCCGGGTACTGGTCGCATCCCCCGACTACCTTGAGCAGCACGGTTGTCCACAACAACCGCAACAGTTGCTCGAGCGCGCCATCATCGCCTCCAGTGCCGGAAACTTTACCATCGGCTGGCAGTTTCTCTACCCCGATGATGAACGAACGCTAAAAGTCAGGCCGCGTTTGACCGTTACCACTAACGACGCGGCCATCGCTGCAGCCGAGGCAGGGTTCGGCATCACTCGCGTCCTGTCTTACCAAGTGGCGACTCAAGTAGCGGCGGGGAGCCTGCAGATTGTACTGCCACACTACGAGCCAGTCCCAAGCCCGGTCCATATTGTGCACCGGGAAGGGCGCTTTGCTTCGGTTAAGGCGCGTGCGTTCATCGACTTGTTAGCCCAGCGCTTACGCGCAGATCCAGCACTTAATCGATAAGGCAAAGCGGGACCTAGCGGCTTGTTGTCGTTGCAAAAAGATCTACACGCAGCGTTTTCTTTTGTGCGCATCGATCAGCCATCGCATTATGTTGAAATAGTGTCATTTGCTCAATTGTGATATAAGTCAGTCATGCTCAGATGGAACTGATACCCCATGATTATCTTGAACCCCGGTGACTTTTATTTCGGTAACTGCAGATCCCAGCTGAAGACGCTGCTTGGATCTTGCGTCGCCATAACTGCCTGGCACCCTAAGCTCCGCATCGGCGGGATGTGTCATTTTCTGCTGCCTTCCTCCACCGATAAATCGATGACGCCACTCAACGGTCGCTACGCTGACGATGCGATCGAGCTGTTTATGGCCGAGTTGCAGCGAACTCAGACACAACCGAAGGAGTATCAGGTGAAGCTTTTTGGCGGGGGTATTATGTTCCCGCAATTGGCTAAGAATGGGGCCATGGCCATCGGCTCTCGGAATATCCAAGCAGCGAGATGGTTATTAAAACAAAAGGGTTTCAAGATAGATTCTGAACACGTTGGCGAAGAGGGTCACCGTTCGATAATTCTTGATCTTGATACGGGAGCCACGTTGTTAAGGTGGCAGAAACCCGACCAGCAGCTACCCAATGCGTTCAATATGCAGCCGTGATTACCCTCTAAGACAGCGTAAATGGCAGCAAAGCCTCTGTTGTTGCGCCGTGCTACTTCAACAACCTGCCCAATATCCCGCTAGAGCCTACACTCGATTGCCGTTGAGATGGTAAGCGGCCAAACCGATCAGCAAGCCCCAGAACGCACTGCCGATACCCGCCAAACTAACCCCCGATGCGGTGATGAGGAACGTCAGTAAAGCGGCTTCGCGTGCGGATGGCTCCGCTAGCGATGCGGCTAAACTGTTGCCGATGGTACCCAGCAGAGCCAAACCTGCGATGGCCATCACCAGTTCCGACGGAAACGCAGCAAACAACCCGGCGACGGTGGCACCGAATAGCCCTGTTAGCAGATAAAAACACCCCGCCGAGGCCGATGCAAGGTAGCGATTTTGGGGATCGATACCGGCTTCTTTGCCCATGCAGATCGCAGCCGTGATGGCCGCCAGATTGAACGCAAAACCGCCGAAGGGCGCAAATATTACCCCGGTAAAGCCTGTCCAGCCGATCAGTGGAGACGCCGGGGTCTGGTAGCCGTTAGCACGCAACACCGCGATGCCGGGGACATTCTGCGATGCCATGGTCACAATGAAGAGCGGAATACCAACGCCGATCAAGGCTTGTAGGGAAAACTCGGGTGTCACCCACACCGGTTTAGACAGCTCCCAGTCAAGGGCCTCAAGCTGCAGTTGTCCCTGCAGATAAGCCACGGCAACGCCTACCCCCAAGGCCACAGGAATGACATAGCGGGGCAGGGCATGGCGTATCAGTAAGTATGTCGCCAGCATCAATCCCACCAGCAGCAACTGCGATTCGAGTACCGCGAACAGGCTCAGACCAAACTGAAGCAGCACGCCGGCCAGCATCGCCGCAGCAAGCGGTTGGGGGATATGCCGCATCAGTTTTTCGAACCAGCCGCTAATACCGCAGAGGGTGATCAGACCGGAGCAGAAGATGAAGATGCCAACGGCTTCCGCCAGAGTGCTTCCGGAAAGCCCGGTGATTAATAGCGCCGCCCCCGGTGTTGACCAGGCGGTTAATACCGGCGTGCGGTAATAGGCCGATAGGCCTATGCTGGTCAGCCCCATGCCGATGCCTAATGCCCACAGCCAGGAACTGATCTCAGCAGGGGAGGCACCAGCGGATGCGGCCGCCTGAAAGATGATGACAGCCGAACTGGTGTACCCCACCAGCACCGCCACAAACCCCGCCGATATGTGTGACAGGCTGAACGCTGCTCTCATGACTAAATCTCCCGTAACCCGTCAGGTCGACACCATGCCCTGATCTATCTGCTTGTGCGTTATAGCGTACGAAGTGGACAACCATAGCACTCGTGCGCTATAACGCACAATAGAGGCGTTTTCATCCAAAACATTAAAATGATGGCATGCGATGCAACAACTAGATCAATACCTGGCTCAGGCGCTTAAGGCGGTACGCAAGGAGAAAGGTTGGAGTCTGGATCGAACCGCCAAAGAAACCGGGGTCAGCAAAGCGATGCTGGGGCAGATCGAGCGGGGCGAGTCGAGCCCGACTATCGCCACGCTATGGAAAATAGCTGGTGGTTTTCATACCTCGCTTTCGACATTTCTTGAGCCTCCGGCTATCGAATCAGACGCAACGGTGATCCGATCGGCGGCCGCAATTCGTCAACAACCCGCCAGTGACAACATGCTGGTGGCGCCTCTGTTTCCGTATGAACCGCGTTTTGGGTTTGAGATGTTCGAGTTGACCTTGCTGCCGGGCTACGAGCGATTTTCAGAGCCCCATGAACAGGGCGTCACCGAGCATGTGATTGTGTTGAGTGGCGAAATGGAGTTACTGGTCGACGGAGAATGGCTACCGTTAACCCAAGGGTCTAGCGTGCGTTTTGCCGCCGATAATCCGCACGGTTACCGCAACCCTACAGCCGCACCAGCGGTATTTCATAACTTGATCCACTATAGCCAGATCGGCTCTGCAGACTAAAAAAATCGGTATCTAGATCTGCTAATGGCAAACAAAGCTCTGAGAGTTATAACTACCCACCCTTTGGGATATGGACACGGCTTTAGCGTGTCTTGAAGAGCCGTGTTGAGTACTAAGTATTGACTATAGTTTGAGACAGACCTGTCTAGCTCTATCCCTGTGTACGTCTATGGAGTCCACTCTTTTTCATGCCCTCTACGTCGACGATTGATATTGCACCGGTCAGCTAATGGTTCGAAATTTTTAGCGGTCTCGGGGTGGACGTTAATGCTTTACTCGACATATTAAAGATCGACTACAGCCAACTATTAGAACGCGATCAGCGGATTCCATTCCTTCACCATAAAGCCATGTTGGAGTATGGCGCGAGTGCGACCAAAATCCCGGGCATCATTCTTCGCAGTGGCATCCAAACAACGCCTGCAAAGCTGGGTATCGTCGGCCATCTGATGATGTACAGTGGCACGTTGCTCCAGGCCGGTCAGCAGATCAGCCGTTTTGCCGGGCTGCTGAGCGAATCCAATCGTTGGTCCGTGACCCCTAATGGCGACGCGTTTGATATCCACTGCCGGACGAGCCGTGATACCGACTACTACATTGCGGGTGCCGAGGCCTCGTTGGCATCCTGTATGGGGGGTTTGAATGACTTGGCAGCTTGCCCACTGGTGCCTCAAGAGGCGGTGTTCCAGCACGACGATCCCGGTTACGCCAGTGTCTATGAAGAGGTGTTCGGCGTCCCCGTACTGTTTGGCGGCAAAGGCTGTCGAATCCGCCTATCCGCTTTGGATGCTAACCGTCCTATCCCACACTCCCAGTCGTATAGCGCCGACCTGTTAGCCGGGCATGCTGCGCGACTGTTGCACAAGCTGGCACCTGCCGGACCCTGGGTGTTAAAAGTCCGCCAGCTGATCAGTGAGCACCTGGCCGAAGGCCGGGTAGATATCGAATGGGTCTCGTCTGAATTGGCGATGAGTCGTTGGACGCTGGCTCGACGCCTCAAGCAAGAGGGACTTACGTACAATGGCTTGGTCGGTGAGATTCGACGTCAGCTCGCGTCTGAATACCTTAGCGATGCGACGCTGAGCATCAGCGAAGTGGGATTTTTGCTGGGCTATTCCGAGCCTAGCGCTTTTCAGCGAGCCTTCCGCGGCTGGAACCAGTGCCCCCCCTCTGAGTATCGACTCCGACAGTAATCCACTTTCGGCTTCACCAATTTACATATTGCTCCGAACCGTCAATTGATCGCCCCCGGCCGTCATACCGGCAGCGCTGCTGCGGGTCGATAATTGTTATCAGTTAACAACCACTCGTTGCACTGAGGAGCACCCAATGAACAACCGGATAAAAACCAACACGCTGATGGCGATCTTGCTTAGCGGCCTTGTCCAAAATGTCATGGCTAATGAGGCCACAACGCTGACCATCGATATGGACGGTCTGGATTCTGACCAGGGGCAGGCGATCTTTATACTGATGGATTCCGAATTTAGCCATCAGGGCAAATTGCCCGTGTATATCAAGTCAGCAAAACCGATCGAAGGCGGTAAATCCCAGATGATTTTCACCGGCATCCCCAGCGGAGACTACTCGGCGGTGATCTATCACGACGTCAACAATAACGGCGAACTCGATCGCACTTTTTACGGTATGCCCACCGAACCCTATGGTTTCTCCAACAACGCGCGGGGCTCATTTGGTCCGCCAGATTTTGCCGAATCACTGTTCCATATCGATGACTCCGCTAGTCACCTGACTATCACCGTTAAATAGGAGTGCTGACCATGAACGTTCAACGCTTAACAAAACAACTGGGCGGCACGGCCAACCTGTTCGGCGGCCTTCTGGTGGCCGTCGCCTATATACTGCACCCGCCGCATCAGACGCCAGAGGTGATCAGCGGTGATTTCTGGCTGACGGTGCACGCACTATTCGCACCGTCATTAATCTTCGGTGTGTTTGGATTGTTTGCCATCTATCAGCAGCACCATCGCCGTAGCAGTCTAAGCGGATTGGTCGGATTCATCGCGGCCTGTATCAGCCTCATTGGTATATTCGGTCTTAACTTCTTCGAAGCGTTTATCAATCCGGTACTCGCGGTTGAGGTACCCAGATTTGTAGAACAGCATGGGGCTGGCACAGGTATCGGCTGGGTGGCCTGGCTGTTTCCACTGTCGGGGCTGCTGTTTGTGCTGGGTTATTCGCTGCTCTGCGCCGATGTTATTAAAGCCAAAACCTTTGATAACGGGCCCGCGATCCTAACCCTAGCCGGTACCCTGATCTTTGGAACGGGGCTGAGCGGCATGGTTTCAATGATCCTAGTACAGGTCGGTGCGGTAGTGTTTGGGGCAGGGCTGGTGTGGTTTGGATGGGCCCTGATCAAGCGCGATCAGCGATGCTTGGTTAACCCCCGTCATGGTGCTGGTTCAGCATACCGGCGCTCGCAATGAAATATCCTCACTAGAATCCAAATGAGAATTGTCATTTTGTTGCTAGACTGACTTCACTAGGCCTCTTGCTGCTGATGCAGGGGCTGACGTTTTGCTGGGGTACCCTCCCGTTGTCTCCTGATCAGCCACCTCTCATTGCCTACAGCCGATAATATTGTCGAACGCGTGAACCGATCAGCCACTGTAATACAGCGGGCTAAGCATCGGTGTTAAATGCCTCGACTGGTCGATCCCTTGTACCGGAGGGATTACAAAGACGAAAGAGGTTCTGGTTCGGTTAAGCATACGCTGCTAGCACAGCGAAGGAGGATCGCCATGAAGATAGCTATTCCAGCTTTTTACAACACAACCATACGCGGTAGCATTATCGCCTTGCCCCTGTCGTTGATTTTTGGATTGAGCCCGCTAGTTTTGGCAGGGGAAAGGTCTGAGGATCTGCTCGGCGCCAACGAGGTGCCGCCAGTCATTTCACCCGGAGAAGGAGATTTCAAGGCCAGGTTTAAGAATGACAAAATCGAATTTAAACTCAAATATGAAGAGCTGGACACTGGCGGAAGCGACGTGACCCAGGCACATATCCATATTGGACTACCATCGAATACCGGTGGTATCACGGTGTTTCTCTGTACCAATCTCGGCAACAATCCCGCCAACGCGACCCTGCGATCCTGTCCCGCTTCGCCCGGTGAAGTGGAGGGAGAGATCGTCGAAGCCGATGTACTGGCGGTGGGCAACATCATCCAGGCCGGCGACCTCGAGGGCCTCAAACGGCTGATCGAGGACGGTGCCACCTATATTAATGTCCATTCCGACGACCATCCCCCGGGAGAGATCCGCGGCCAAGTCAATAGTCGGAAACGATAACCCCCAGAACCGCAAGTCATAATGCCAAGCGATAGCACCCCACGGGGCCTATCGCTTGGCCAGTTGTCACTGCGTCCGCCCGGCGAGAGTCGATGGAACGGAAGAACCAAGGCGCTTGTCACGGGCGTGGAAGATGTAGCCAATCAGGTTCATCAATACCTGGGCGGCTAGGATGCTGGTGGAACCGCTCTGGTCGTAATCTGGTGCGACCTCGCACAGATCAACCCCTACCACCTCGCCTTTGTTGGCAACACCTTGCAGTACTTCCATTACCTCGTAGTAGGTGAACCCTCCGTGGCTAGGGGTACCGGTGCCTGGTGCAATGGAAGGGTCAAAACCGTCAATATCGATGGTGATGTAGTAGTTCACGCCTTCCGGGATAAGTGCCAATACCCCTGCTGGACCCAAACGTCTGACATCGCGTACCGACAGTACGGTGGAACCGGCTTCTTCGGCGGCTTTATGGTCGGTTCGGTTGGATGAAGATACGTTGCGAATCCCAAGCTGAGTCATTCCGGTAACGTGATCTTGTTCGGAGGCGCGGCGAATCGGATTGCCGTGGCCGAAGCGGACGCCATGGCGCTCGTCGACAAAGTCTAGGTGGGCGTCAATCTGGATAATGTGCAACGGCCCTTTATCGCGGAACGCTCGTATACAAGGGGCATTGACCGAGTGATCGCCACCGACGGTGACGGGTAGCACGCCAGCCTCCAGCATTTTACGGACACCGTATTCAATATTGGCGTGACATTTCTCGGTGTTGGTGTGAACCATGTCAGCGTCGCCGATATCGGTAATGCGCACGCCTTCGAGGTACATGACGTCGTCTTCGTGATCGTAAGCACCGCCGTGGCCGAATGAGAACAACGTCGATGCTTCACGAATTGCACGGGGACCCATGCGAGCGCCGGAACGCCACTGGGTTCCACAGTCGAAGGGCGCTCCCATGAAGGCGACGTCGGCATCGATATTGTCCCAGTCTTCACTGATAGGGCTTTTGGCAAAAGTACAGAAGCCCACAAAAGGTAGGTTTAGGCGTCCGGATTCGTAACTATTGTCGCTCATGGAAGTAGACCTCGGGTGTTGCCAGCGGCTTCTGGTTTGATAGGAGCCGAGGCTGGTTTATCAAGATGAATCGATACAATCAAGAGTGAGTACCGCCGCGTTTAGCGGTGTCGACTCAGCAGCGGATTGCTCATTCAGGGTTAAGAAAAAAGGCCCGGTGATGCCAGGCTAGGCCAGACCATGGAGGTGGCCTGGGAGGTTCTGTTATCGGGGATCGCTGTTACTGGACCGGTTTACAACAATATATGCCCGACGCCAGCGACGATTGGTAGAGAGATCAATGTTCTGATCAGAAAGATCGCCAGCAGCTCTATAAAGTTAAGTGGTAGTTTGGTTTTTAGCATCAGTACGCCGACCTCGGACATAAAGATCAGTTGGCTGACGGAAACTCCGGCAATGACAAAGCGGGTTAGCTCGCTTTCGATCCCTTTACCCAGTACGGCTGGCAGGAACATGTCGGCAAATCCAACCACCATTGTGGGTGCTGCGGCTGCCGCTTCAGGGATTCGAAGCAGCTCCAGCAGAGGTACAAAAGGGGCTCCTAGGTAATTAAAAACTGGGGTGAACTCGGCTAGAGCCAGTGCTACTGTGCCGATTGCCATCACCAGAGGAAGCAATCCAAACCAGATATCAAATCCATTCAAACCACCCTTGACTAACATACCGACAGGGCCGGGTGCGTGTTCTGCTCGACCTGTTGCTAAGCGAAGACCCCAAGACAGCATCGAGTGTCCTTTAGGTACTTCTTCTGAAATTTGCTTACCTGCTTCGGCGTGATAAATATCCTTTTTCCAAGACAGCGGTGGAATGCGCGGTGTGATAATTGCGCAGGCAATACCGGCTAGCACAACGGCTACGTAGTACTCGCCAAACAGGTGGTTGATACCGATGAAATCGACCACGACCAAACAGAATGCGACCGACACGATGGAAAAGTTGGTGGCAATGACCGCCGCTTCGCGCTGTGAGTAATACCCTGACTCATACTGTTGCGCGGTAATCATGACCCCAACAGTGCCTGCGCCGAGCCAAGATGCTAAGGCATCGATGGCCGAGCGGCCGGGTAGTTGGAATACTGTTCGGAAAAAACGGCGGAATACTGTGCCGATGAACTCCATGAAGCCGAAGTCAGTGAGCAGCGGTAATAGCAAGGAGGCGAACATCAAATAGACGACGATGACAGTAGCAAGCTCATGCAGCATCAAGCCACCGGTGGTCTCACCAATGATCCATTCAGGTCCGACCTGGAAAAAGATCATGCCGCAAAACACTGCACCCACTAAGCGCAGCAGGGTCCAAACAGGACCAACATGAAAAATGTGAATCAGATGGGATTTTATTGTTCCGCCAGTATCGGCATCGGTGGCTGGTTTAATCAGATTGACGATCAGTGTGACAACAATGGAGATGACGGTTAATAGAACCGCAAATCCTGCCAGGTAATCGCTGGTAGCGTCTTTGACGGTATCGGCCAGTAGCCCCATACCGATGGTGACTTTGTCGTCAAAAACAAATGGGGTCAGGAATAACAGCGCTCCTAAAACGGAGGGGACAAGGAATTTAATTATGTTGTACGTGGTATGCGATTTGATCTCGGAACTCGCTTCGAAGACAAGTTGTTCGTTTTCTTCAAGGTTAGCATCCATCGGTAACTCCACTTATTATGTTTATTTTTAAGAGTTTGTTCTGAACAGTCCAGTAAAAAAAACGCTGGAATACATCAGTATGAACAAACGAGTTTCCTGTTTATATGCCAATGTATAAAAGCTTACATTGATGGGCTGGTAGGTATTTATGTGCACATCCTTGTGCTGAATAAGGCCTTAGTTCATGTTGATGCGTTGTTATGAATCCAGGGTTAGCCAGACAGACTTAGTTTCTAGAAAGTATTCCAGCTGCTCTGATCCCAGGTCTTTTCCGATTCCTGATTGTTTGTAGCCACCGAACGGCATTGCTGGATCTATGGTGCTGTGCGCATTGACATAGACCGATCCGGCCTGGAGTTTGGGAATCAGCCGGTGGACACGGTTGAGATCATTGGAATAGATGGCGGCAGCCAAACCGTAGATTGAATCATTGGCAAGTGCTACAGCCTCCTCTTCAGTATCGAAAGGTGCTGTGGTGAGAACCGGTCCGAAAATTTCTTCCTGTACGATCCGCATCGTGTTGCTACAGTTGGCAAATACCGTTGGCTGGACAAAATATCCGGGACCTTCGACGGGTTCTCCGCCGCAAATGATATCGGCACCTTCGGCCTTACCGACTTCAATGTAATCCATGACCGACTGTTGCTGTTTCTGAGAAACCATGGGGCTGATGAAACAGTCTGGATCTAGGCCCGGAGCCATGGTCAGACCTCGGGTATAATCCGCCAGCTCGGTTAAAAATTGGTCGTAGATCGAACTGTGGATATAGGCACGCGAGCCTGCGTCACAGACTTGGCCCGAGTTAAAGAAGATACCATTAGCGACCGCTTCTGCTGTTTTTCGAATATCAACGTCGTCGAACACCATCACAGCTGACTTGCCGCCGAGCTCTAGCGTGACATGTTTCATGTCTGCTAACGCTGCCCGACCCACGGTTAAACCGACAGGAGTAGATCCTGTGAAGGTGACTTTATCGATGTCCGGATGAGTTGAGATGGCCGCACCGACAACACTGCCTCTGCCCGTGACGATGTTAACGACGCCGTCTGGAATGCCTGCTTCTTGGACCAGTTCGGCAAAGCGCAGGGTTGATAATGACGTCAATTCAGCCGGCTTAACAACCACGGTACAACCGACAGCCAGTGCTGCGCCCAGCTTCCAGGCCATCGTCTGTAGTGGAAAGTTCCAAGGTATGATCGACCCAACCACGCCAACCGCCTCTTTACGGGTATAAGCCACATAGTTACCCGGAAGTGATGGCTCCGCGGTGCGTCCGCTAATCTTGGAGGCCCAGCCGGTGAAGTAGCGTAGCGTGTCTATGGTGCCCTGGATGTCGACTTCACGGGCGTCATTGATCGACTTACCCATGTCGATCGATTCAATCTGGGCCAGCTCTTCGGCATTGGCCTCTATTAAATCAACCAGTTTATGCAGTAGTCGCTCGCGTTCAAGCGGCTTTAATTGACTCCACTCGCCACTATCAAATTGGGCTCGGGCGGCTTCGACGGCTCTGTCCACGTCTTCGTTATTACCTTCAGGAATAGCGGTAAGAACTTTTCCTGTCGAGGGCTCCAGCACATCGCAGAACTTGGATGCGCTACCTTCGCTCCATTGGCCTCCGATAAACATTTTTTGCTGTTTGGACAAGAATTTTTGTGTCGCTGGCAAAATAGGAAACTGTTCGAGGTACGCGTGGATCGATGGATCCATTTTAGTGTAATTCATGAGGTCTTCCTTCATCGCGATGGCGTGCAACACGCCATGAAAAATTAGCCTTTAATATCGAGCACAATGCGGCTGTTTAGCTTGCCTTCGGCAACGCGCTGAAAGGCACTGTTGATCTGGTCAAAGGGAAGTTTCTCGGTGATGCTGTTAACGCGGCCCGATTCAGCCAACTCCATTAATTGTTTGATCTCCTGGCGGGTACCGTCGGCACTGCCTTGAACGGTAAGCCCAGATTCCACAATGTCGGCGGCGTTGAAGCTAAGATCGCCATTGGGTAGGGCGATCAACAGGATCTTTCCTCGGGGAGAACAGCTGGCCAGCATCTGTTTCCAGGTTGAGGCGACAGGTGCGAAGTTGAGGCAGGCATCGGCACCGCCTAGTGATTGGATAAAGTCTTCGGGATTGTCGTTGGCCTTGACGGTGTAATCTGCACCCATCTCTTTGGCTAGTGCCAGTTTTTCGGTATCGATGTCGACAGCAACGACTCGAGCGCCAGAGAGTTTAGCGACCTGAATGGCATACAAGCCCAATCCCCCGGCACCAAACACGGCGGCCAGTTTACCGGCTTCCAGATTGGCTTTGCGGACAGCGCTATAGGCGGCAACACCTGCACATAGCAGCGGAGCGGCGTCGAAAGCATCGAGAGATTCAGGAATGCGCGTGGTCCACTCTTCGCGCAGGCAAACGTATTCAGCGTAACAGCCACTGACATGAACGCCGGTTGCCTCGGCTTCACCGCAGTTGGTCTCATGACCGGTACGGCACTCACGGCAGTGGTGACAGGTATCGTAGACGTAGCCGACTCCGACACGTTCGCCCTCGTTGAATCGACTGTTGCTACTGCCCGATTTGACGACCCGGCCAATGCCCTCATGGCCTAGAACCTGAGGCAGGTCACCCGGCAGTTCGTGTTCTCCCTTCCAAAAGTGAACATCGGAGTGACAGACGCCGCAGACGTCTAGCTTGACCAGAATTTCACCGTCTTTGGGTTCAGGAATAGCCACTTCTCGGATCTCAAGAGGTTGGCCATACTCAACCAAAAATGCTGCTTTCATTGTCGAGGGCATTGAATATTCTCCAGCGGTTTTAGATTTATTGTGATGCTAATGATCATCAGATTTTGTGTCTTAACCCGAAGGCTTGTATTCAATGTAGAGAAAACAAATTCATTGATAAATCTGAATGTATAAATCTATACTTTGATGAAAGATAATGTTTTTGAGTGGTTAACACGGCACTCGTTGGCGGGTGGTTGAGAATTTTATTGCCAGTTTAAATCGAACTTTCAAGGGGTTATATCATGACGGCGCGACACCACAGTCTTCCTAATCTGGCTGACTTCGATCTCCGCTTACTGCGGGTTTTCGTCGCGGTGGCGCATAATAAAGGGTTTGCTGCGGCTCAGGATGAACTGGGGATTTCCCAATCAACGATTAGTATTCAGATCCGACAGTTAGAGGAACGGTTGCAGGTTCGCCTGTGCGAGCGGGGAAGAAAGGGGTTCAGTCTTACCAAAGAAGGGTTGGCGGTATTAGAGGCTAGCCAGGGCCTGTTTCGGGCCGTGGATAATTTTCGTGGTCTGGTAGGTAGTGCCAGAGGGTTGCTGATTGGGGAGGTGCACTTTGGAATGGTTGATGCTATCACCTGTAACGAGCAGCTAGGTCTTGAAACAGCGATAGGGGAGTTTTCTCGGATGGCTCCCGAGGTGGTTATTCATGTTGATATATCTTCACCTCAAGAGTTGTTACAGGGAATAATCGAAGAGCGTTACCACGCCGTTTTATCACCCCTATCACGACAGAATAGTTCGGTTAATTTTGCACCGGCCTTTGTTGAGCAACAGGGACTGTTTTGTGGCCAGGGGCATGCGTTGTTTGATCAACCTACAGAGCAGATTACGATGGAGTCACTGCAGCAGTGTGAATATGTTGGACGTTCTTACATGCGGGACTGGACGCCGCCATCGAACATCGACTTCAAGCACCATGCAGTTGCTTCACATATGGAAAGTATCGCCTTGATGATTTTATCGGGTGGACTGGTGGGGTATCTGCCCAAAAATTATGCTGCGCTTTGGGTAGAGGCCGGTAGGATGCGCCTGTTACTTGATCAGCAACTCTCTTATAACGAACAGTTCTTTGTGGCGTACCGCAAGCTAGAGCGTAACCGTGCCGCGTTAGCATTTATTGGGTGTTTGGAACAGCATCTGTGCCAGGAATCATATAACACCGGAACCTGAACTGAACCGGCCTAATGGCGTACCGGCCATAAGTGATAAATGGCCAAATTCACCGTACCACTACAGTCCAGGTAGGACCTATCAGCAGCACGGCAGGTTCGCCTCAACCACAATATTGATTTGGGGAGACAATGACTGGAATTCGATACTTCTTTGGGGCGTTAGCATGCTACCTGGCATTGCCTGCTTTAGCGGACAGCTCAAGTCCCCGATTAGCGGCCTACTATGACGACTTTATGGCGCTCTGTGGCGATCAGGTTTATGAATGGAGCGGTACAGGCGCACCGACAAAAAGCAAATCAGGAATAAAGCGGGTTGGCGTTGGAGACATCAACCGCTACGGGTTGACCGAACAAGGCGAATTGTTGGTTTGGAGTGATGACCCAACTAAAGCGTCTGTCGTGCTCGACCAAGTACGTTCCTTCGATGCCGGTCGCTCCGGGTTACTTATCATTCGGCAAGACCGCAGTTTGTGGCATGTTAATGCAGAAAGCTTTTTGGGCTTCGGTGAGAAGATCACTGAAAAACCGGTACAAATTGCTGAGCATATTCTCCAGGCCTCTGTTGGGGACGGTGCCAACTACTATGTCACCCAACAAGGTGCGCTTTTTGTCAAAGGGAAGGCCCATCGCGGACAATACGGTGACGGTAAACTCACCACAACGGAAGGCTATGTTGAAACAGCAGAGGATGTTGACCAAGTGGTATCCCATACTGGGCATGCTTTGATACTCAAAAAAGATGGCAGCGTATGGGGAACAGGGGGAAACATCTACGGCCCACTCAGTAGTCATGGGTATGGGGATAAAGCGATTCGCTGGGGGCATATTGCAGAGGGGGTAATTGCCATAGCCACCGGCAGTAGCCACTCACTGGCAATCCAAAACGACGGCAGCCTATGGATTTGGGGGCGTAACGAGGGGCTTAAACCCAAGAAAGTGATGGCCAGCGTTAGCGCTGTTGCCGCCGGTAAATACAGCAGTATTGCCCTGAGCAAAGGAGTTCTTTGGCAGTGGGAAACCGGTTCTCAGCCCAAGCACATAATGAAATGCGAGTAGGGTGGAATTCGCATCGGTATAGAGAACCCCCAGCAACTATTGACCATCACCCGCGAATGGCCAAAAAAAGAGGCTTTAAGGGGACTTAAAGCCTCAATGTGCACTATGTAGGGGACATAACACACGTCAGGAAACGTTGCGGGCCATGCCGAGGTGGGCATGGCTAATGCGGCTGCCGCCCTCGTTAATTTGCTGTTTAGACTCTTACAAGTTGATCCAGCTGGCTTGGTTTTGTTGTGTCGCTAACTCAGCCGCCGCTGATGCAACCGCCAGATCTTGCAAGCCAACACCGGTGCCGTCGAACAGGGTGATCTCGTCGTCGGAGCGTCGCCCGGGATGGCTGCCGTTAATCACTTCGCCGATGGGGGTGATATCGGCCTCGGTGATCACTCCCGATGCGATGGCGTGCTGGGCTTCGCCGATGGAGATCGATTGCGCTACTTCATCGGTAAATACCGTCGCCAGCGCCAGCAGTTCGGGGTCGATTTCTTGCTTACCTTTGGTGTCGGTGCCCATGCAGGCGATGTGGGTGCCGGGTTTGATCCAGTCTTTCATCAACAGCGGCTCAAATGCCGAGGTGATGGTGATGATAACGTCGGCTTCGGCGCCGAGCTGCTGGCGCGAAACACTTTCGAACGGCAGCCCCAGCTCTTCACAAACAGCCGCCAGTCTGGGCAGGTATTCAGGGTGCGGATTCCAGGCGATGACCTTGTCAAAGTGGCGCTGCTCGACAGCGGCGTGCAGTTGGAAGGTCGATTGATGACCGGCGCCGACCATGCCCAATACCTTGGCGTCTTGCCGCGCCAGGTGAGCGATCGATACCGCAGACGAAGCGGCGGTACGCACAGCAGTCAGGTAGTTACCGCCGACGATCGATTTGACTCGACCGGTATCGGGGTCGAACAGCACGATCGTGGACTGGTGGTTGGTCAGTCCCTTGGCCGCGTTGCCGGGCCAGTAACCGCCGGATTTAACCCCGAGTGCCATGCCGGCGCGATCAAAGCCGGATTTGAAACCGTACAGCGCATCGGCATGACCGATCGCTTCGCGCACGACCGGGAAGTTGTAAGCATCGCCGCTGGCCATCGCGGCAAAGACACTTTCGATGGCGCTAAACGCCTCAGTGCGGCCGACGACAGCTTCGCAGGTCGCCTCTGAGACGATCGCGATAGCCTGGTCGTTGGTAGACGGCTCGGCGGTGGTAGGGGTTGAGATAGGGCTAACAGTACTCATTGCAGAGTCCTTTATTGAAGTCGGGCTAGGTGGAGATAATCGGAGGTATCGCTCGATATTGTTGTTGCAGTACGTTCGACAACCCGCGCTAACACCACCTCGACCAATCGCATCGAGGTGGTGTTAGGTTGCGCTGGGTTAGAACGCTTTACCGCGTGCCGATACCGGCCACAGCGCTTCAACCTTGCCGTTACGGACGCCGACATACCAGTCGTGGACGTTGCAGGTGGGGTCACAGTGACCGGGAACCAGCTTCAATTTGTCGTTCACATTCAGTGCGCCCATAGGGTCGGCGATCACACCGTGCTCGTCGGAGCACTTGATGTACTCGACATCGTCGCGACCGAAGATGAACGGCAGGCCGCTGTCGACCGATTGGGCTTTCAGGCCAGCATCGCAGATCGCTTTGTCGGCCTTGGTGTGGCTCATCACGCTGGTCAGGATGAACAGCGCGTTGTGCCACTCTCCCTGGTCGATGCGGTTGCCATCCTTGTCGAGGATGCGGCCGTAGTCGGCATCCATGAAGGCGTAAGAGCCGCACTGCAGTTCGTTGTAAACGCCCGAGTTGCTCTCGAAGTAGTACGAACCGGTACCGCCGCCAGAAACCAGTTCAGGCTTCAAGCCTGCTTCGGTCAACGCGTCGGCTGCATCTTTAACCATGGCGATGGCCTCGTCGAGCTTGGCCTGACGATCGGTGTAGCTATCCAGGTGCTGCATCGCTCCTTGGTACGCTTGAATGCCGGTGAACTTGAGGTTTTGTGCCGCATCGATAGCCTGAGCGATCTTGACCACGTCGGCAGTATTGTTGACGCCGCAACGTCCAGCGCCGCAATCGATCTCAACCAAGCATTCCAGCTCGGTGCCGTGCTGTTGTGCCGCCGCTGACAGCTCGGCCACGTTGTCGAGCTCATCGACGCAAACAATGATGCGCGAGCCCAGCTTGGGCAGCTGCGCCAAACGGTCGAGTTTCAACGGATCGCGTACCTGGTTGGATACCAGTACATCCTTGATGCCGCCGCGAACAAACACTTCCGCTTCGGATACCTTCTGACAGCAAACGCCGATAGAACCGCCCAACTCTTCTTGCAACTTGGCGACGTCAACCGACTTGTGCATCTTGCCGTGGACCCGGTGGCGCATACCGTGCGCCTTGGCGTAGTCGCCCATCTTCTTGATGTTGCGCTCCAGCGCGTCCAGATCGAGGACAAGGCAAGGGGTCTGGATATCGGCCTCGTCCATACCGATCGCCGCAGGGATATCGAAACCGACTTCAAGGTGGGTCAATTGAGTTTGTGCATTCATTATTATTCTCCAAAAACAGTATCAATAGGGTCGTTAACCGGTGACGAGCGCTTTATTGGTTTAGCCACGGCAGGCTGTCTAGATCGACGTTGCCGCCGGTGATGATCACGCCGACACGCTTGCCCTTGAACACCTCTGGGTTTTTCAGGATGATCGCCAGCGGTACCGCGCTGCTTGGCTCCATTACGATCTTCATCCGCTTCCAGATCAGCTTCATCGCATCGACAATCTCATCTTCGGTTGCAGTGAGGATGTCGGTGACGTGGTTACTGACGAAGTGCCAAGTCAGGTCTTTGAGCGGTACTTTCAAACCATCGGCAACGGTCTCTGGTGCATCGTCGGCGATGATGTGGCCGGCGCGGAACGAACGGGCGGCATCGTCGGCGTTAAGCGGCTCGGCGGCGTAAATTTTTACCTCAGGGGCGATGTTGGACAGCGTCAGGCAGGTGCCCGAAATCATTCCGCCACCACCAATTGGCGCCACCACCGCATCGAGGTTGTCGACCTGGCTGACCAGCTCTTTGGAACAGGTACCCTGGCCGGCGATCACCCGCGGGTCGTTATAGGGGTGGACGAACTCGGCGCCGGACTGCGCCACCACCTCGGAGAATACCGCTTCGCGCGAACTGGTCGAGGGTTCGCACTCGACGATGGTGCCGCCGTAGCCGATAACCGCATCTTTCTTGGCCTGCGGTGCGGTGCGCGGCATCACCACGGTGACCGGAATACCGCGTTGGCCCGCTGCATAAGACAGCGACAGTGCGTGGTTGCCGGAGGAGTGAGTCGCCACGCCGATCTTGGCGGTCGCTTCGTCCAGACCGAATACCGCGTTGCAGGCACCGCGTACTTTGAAGGCACCGGCCTTTTGAAAGTTCTCACACTTGAAGAACAGTTCGGCACCGGTCAGCTGGTTCAGAAACTGTGAGGTCAGTACCGGTGTTTGGTGGATGTAGGGCTTGATCCGTTCGTGTGCGGCGATCACGTCGCCATAGGTCGGGATCGTCATTGGCGTATCAGTTGAGTCGCTCATGCTAGGCCTCGTATTGATATCGAAAAGGTAGGGCGGTCAGTGCCATGACACTGACCGCTGCTGATTTACGCTGCGGCCTGATCCTTGTCGGCGCTGCTGGCTTGAGCGCCCGCTGTGGCGCGGGCTGTTTTACGGTAATACTCTTGCGCGGCGCGAACCCCTGAACCCAGCTCGACCGGATAGTCCAGGTCGGCCATCGCCATCTCGATGGTGGCCAAACCGGACAGCACCATCACGTCGGTTAGCGAGCCTAGGTGACCGATACGGAACGCCTTGGTGTTCATCTCACCCAGACCGATGCCGAACGAGACGCCGTAAGTGTTGAAGGCATGTTCGGTCAGTGCGTTACTGTCAAAACCCTCGGGCACGTAGATCGCGCTGACGGTGTCGGATGCCAGCTCGGGCGAATTGGCGCACAGCTTAAGGCCCCAAGCGGCAACGGCTTGGCGAACGCCTTCGGCCAGGCGGTAGTGACGGGCATAAACGTTTTCCAGCCCTTCATCGAACAGCATGTTGAGACTCTCTTTAAGGCCATGAATCAGCTGCAGCGGCGGGGTATAGGGGAAACCACCGTTGGCGTTGGCGGTCATCATGTCGCGGAAATCGAAGAAGGTTCGCGGCAGTTGGGCGGTTTCCATCGCGGCCAAGGCTTTCTGGCTGACGCCGAGGATTGCCAGGCCGGTCGTCAGCATGAAACCTTTTTGCGAGCCAGATACCGCGATATCAACGCCCCAACCATCCATCTCGAACGGCATCGAGGCCAGCGAGCTAACACAGTCGACAAACAGCAGGGCAGGGTGGTCGGCCGAATCCATCGCTTGACGCACCGCGCCGATATCGCTGCGGACACCGGTAGCGGTCTCGTTGTGGGTCACCAGCACCGCTTTGATCTCATTACTACTATCGGTCTTCAGTGCGGCAGCGAAGGCATCGGCTGGTGCGCCCTCACCCCAGGGGCATTCGATGATTTGAACGTCCAAACCATGGCGCTGACACAGATCGATCCAGCGGTGCGAGAACATGCCATACCGTGCGATCAGCACCTTGTCACCCGGAGATAGAGTGTTGCATATGGTCGCTTCCCAGCCGCCGGTACCAGTTGACGGAAAGATGATGACCTGGCCCGTATTTGTACCAAACACCCGCTTGCAGTCTTCTAAGACGGGCGCGAAGGCTTCGACAAAATCTGGAGCACGATGATCACGGCTATTAATGTGCATCGCATTGAGCAAGCGAGCAGGGATGTTGGTAGGGCCAGGTATAAAGACCGGATTCTGATCGGACATGTGGATCTACTCCGTAGCGTTGGGAAATTATTATTGTTGCTCGATAGCGGAGTGAAGCTTCAACTCTACGGATCAAGCATTGTACTTCTGACTGTGTTGAATTGTGTACAATATCGACAGGCCTAGTTTAGTAATAAACTGACTACTGAGTCAAGAATAATTATAATTGTATATTATTCGTTGTTTTTAAACGGTAATGCTGTGATTTTATGAGCGACTGTACAGAGCGTTAATGGTTTTTATGTATACAGTCGTTGTCTGTTTTTGTGCCGATGATCATGTTTGGGCTGCATTGGTACGGTCAAACAGCACCTGTAACCAATGGGGTCCAATAAAGAACGACGGGCAGCACTGCCGGGATGGGGGAAAGGAATCTGCGAACTTGTCTCTGTTGGGCTCTGGCCTCCAGTTCGGTTAACGACATACTCAACAGCAGCTATTCCTCGATCTTAAATGGGAGACTTTTTTTGGCCCCAAAGCAGCAACTTAATCAGCGATCGATAACGACAAATGTTGCGACAGAGCGAACAGTGAACACTATACAGTGCGGCCTGTTACCGACCTTTTTCCATCTTCTATCTAATGGCCGTTGTTGAGCGTATTACTATCAAAATGGAGATGTAGGCATCTTATGTGTGCCCGCTATTGCTCTTTTATTATTTTCTACCATGCTGATACTCAGTGACTACTGAATTCATTAGGACACCGTCAGTTAGCAACTGACGCTATAGTGAACAGTTCGGTCGGGGCGACTAACCCAACATAGAAACCTAATGATGACCAATACCAGCACTATCCTGATATCTTCACTTTTTATCACCATCGCAGCCACATCCGCCAAAACGACTGGTGCCGCTGACGAGTTTAGCCAAGGGCACACTCATCTGATAGTAACTGGTGGCAATGGTTATGCCTTCAATGAACGTTATTTTGCCCTCGGCATAGGGGGCAGTTATTTCTTAGTCGATGGCCTTAGCATTGGTCTGCAAGCAGAAACCTGGACCGGTGGAGATCCCAGCATCCACAAGATTACGCCATCGCTGCAGTATGTGTTTTATCAGGTTCCGAACGTGTCGCCCTATCTCGGGGCGTTCTACCGGCGTACCTACATTGATAACTTGCCAGATCTCAATTCCATCGGCGGCCGCGTCGGTGCCTATTTCGCAGTCAGTTCTAATGCCAATATTGGTGCCGGGGTCGTTTACGAGAGCTACCAGGATTGCAGCGAGACCCGTTACGGTGACTGCTCAGAAACCTACCCAGAAATCAGTTTTACCTTCTCGTTCTGAGGTTTTTTCCGACCTTTCCATTAGCCTGGCGACTTAACGGACATCCAATGCTGTCTATCATTAAGTGTTAATTATTGATCTAAATATCCAAAAGCAGACCTTTTCGGAGGAGAATGGGTAATCCTCCCTTTTTATCTGGCGGCAACAACGTACAGCAGCAGTTCCGTTAGGGTGGCTCTGCTTTCATCGACATGCGCAACAATGTCAATGTTTTGTAGGATTGGGTGATCAGACAGCTACAACTATTCGTTGTTTGAAAATCGGCAAATTTTGCGTCCTACTTTTGGCTTGCAAAGACACCGGGGGAACACGTTCCAGGCTCCTTAGGGAGCGATGCGCTCAAGCTGCCACCCTTCACCGTCGCGACGATAGACAAATCGATCGTTGACTTGGTCCTGCCCGGTCTGCCAGAACTCGAAGCTGTCGGGGACAATCCGATACCCGCCCCAGAAGGCAGGCATAGAAATGTCCCCACGGGCGAACTTCGCCTTGATCTCTTTTAGCTTGTTTTCTAAAGCCCCACGGGTGCTGACGGGCGCTGACTGCTGGGATAGCCAAGAAGACAACTGGCTAGCCTTTGATCGAGTTGCGAAGGACTTCATCACCTCGATCTTGCTTAACTGCGTGGCTCGCCCACGGATTTGCACCTGACGCTCTAGCATATGCCAGGGAAACAGCGCACTGGCATGACTATTCTGAGCCAAGTGCTCGGCCTTATGGCTGCCCAGACTGGTATAAAAGAGTAACCCTTGGACATCAAAATCACGGAGCATCACCATGCGCTGGGAAGGTGCGCCCTGGGTGTCAACGGTGGCTAGACTCATGGCGGAGGGATATAGAACCCCTGCATCTCTGGCATCTCCCAACCAGCTCGAAAATTGGCCGAAAGGGTCCGGATCCATATTCGTCTGATTAAGCCCCCGATCAAGAATTCGATGGCGAATCTCTTCCTGTAATGACATAGCAGACTCCTCCTTGGTGGCTCGGATAACTGGGCCATTATGTTATCAGATACCCAGCACCAGACGTGGAAGTCAAAGAGAAGTCTCTGATATGTAGATAAAGCTGTCGATATCTGAAGCCAGCGCTATGTCTGCTTTGTAGTGTGGTCTACCTCGCCACGGCAACTGTTGAGACAAGTACTAAACCGCTCGCGCGGTACTGGGTGCCACCGATAAGCTTCACAGCACGCCCTATCAACCCGGTCCTTGTTTGCACTGTCCTATAAAAAGCGGAGGGTATTTTCCCTCTGCTTCTTGATAGGAGCAGCATCATGACTATTTCCAGCACCACTATCAGCCCCCTACGCCAACGATTCATCGACGATATGAGCATGCGTAAGCTGGCGCCTCGTACCCAGTCTGGCTACATCCGCAGCGTTAAAAAACTGGCTCAGTTTCTGGGCCGTTCTCCCCATACCGCCACCCCTGAGGATCTGCGGCGATTCCAGTTGCAGATGGTCAGTGATGGCGTTTCAGCGGGTAATTTGAACGGCATCATCACGGCCTTGAGTTTTTTCTTTAACGTGACGCTGGATCGTGTCGGCTCCCTTCGATTGATGAGTCCGGTCCGTCTACCTCGTAAGCTTCCGGTTATCCTCAGCCCCAAGGAGATCGCACGCCTGCTTAATGCCGCCACGAACCCGAGGAACAAGACCGCACTGGCGGTCGCCTATGGGGCGGGTTTACGCGTCAGCGAAGTGGTTTCCCTCAGGGTCAACGATATCGATAGCCAACGGATGGTCCTGAAGGTCGAGCAAGGTAAAGGCAGCAAAGACCGCTTAGCCCTGCTATCCCCCGCGTTACTGAACCTGTTGCGGGATTGGTGGCGCATCGCCCACGTACAACATTTGATGCTGTGTGATGGCTGGCTGTTTCCTGGAAGGAACCCCGTAAACCACCTGACGGCACGACAGCTCAGTCGTGTCTGCCATACCGCCGCCAAGCAGGCCAAGCTCCATAAGCGGGTGTCGATGCATATGCTGCGTCACAGCTTCGCCACCCATCTGCTGGAGCAGAAGGTCGATATCCGAGTCATTCAGGTGCTGCTCGGCCATAACCAACTCGGGACGACGGCGCACTACAGCCAGGTCGCCAGCCGAACGTTGCGGGACGTCAAAGGCCCGCTAGAGTACCTGACGCTGCAACCCCCAGCTAGCTGATAGTACACCGTGGTTCACTTACCGCTAGAGGTCGCGGATATCTTCCGTGCCTGCGGCCCTGCTTGGCGTCAAGCAAAGGGTGGGACACCTTAACCTCGTCCAGCTCAAGGTGATGTCGGCGATCGAACGTTGCCGCAGCGCCGAGCTCGGTGGGCACGTCCTACGTTGTGAACGCTGCGCAGAGATACAGATCGCTTACAACTCGTGCCGCAACCGACACTGCCCCAAGTGCCAGGCCTCTGCGGCTCAACGCTGGCTAGCGGCTCGGCAGGCAGACCTGTTGCCGGTGGATTACTACCACGTCGTCTTTACCCTGCCGGCACAGATCAGTGATATCGCTTACCAGAACAAGGCGCTGGTATATGGACTGCTGTTTAAAGCCGCGGCCGAGACGCTACTGACTATTCCCGCGACCCTCGCCACCTGGGTGCTCGCATTGGGGTGACGATGGTGCTGCATACCTGGGGCTCTGCTCTCACCCATCATCCCCACGTGCATTGCATCGTGCCGGGCGGCGGACTGGCGGTGGATGGCCACGGCTGGCAAGCCTGCAAGCCAGAATTCTTCCTGCCCGTGCGGGTGCTATCGCGCCTGTTCCGACGCCTGTTCCTCACCAAGCTTGAGGCAGCGTACCAGGCCGGTGAACTGCACTGCTTCAGTCAGCACCAAGCGCTTAACGAAGCCTCAGCCTTTGCCGCCTGGCTGCAACCCTTTCGGCAACAGGAATGGGTGGTGTATGCCAAACGACCCTTTGCCGGACCACAAGCCGTGCTGACCTACCTGTCCCGTTACACCCACCGGGTCGCCATCGCTAACAGTCGACTCATCAGTCACGATGAGCGTGGCGTTACCTTTAAGTGGAAGGACTATCGACAGCAGGGATGCACCCGGCACAAGAGCATGACCCTGGCCAGCGACGAGTTTATCCGTCGCTTCCTGCTCCATGTTTTGCCACACGGTTTTCACCGCATCCGTCACTACGGGTTGTTCGCTAACGGTGGACGGGCAGAAAATCTGATTCAGGCACGTAGGTTGCTTAACGTCGAGATCGAGGAACAACCGGCTGACGCTGCCGAGGCGACAAGTCCATCGACAGACAGTAGTTACATCTGTCCTGCCTGTGGCGGCCCCATGATAGTGATTGAGATGTGCGCACGAGGCCAGCTGCCTCGCGCGCCGCCAAGGATAGCCGCATGAACTTGACTGAAATAAGCATCCATCCAGGCTGTCGATCCAGGTCGGCAGGGCCACGGTGCGAACTGGGTGTCCAGAAAGTGCGATATCAGTCTGTTGTTGCCCGTAACCCAGAGGGTCTGACGGGTGCAGAACGAGTCCGTTCTGCCTATGGATTAACGAAAATACTAATAAGTCGGCTTGTTGCACCGAGGCTCATCGGGTGGAGCGATGCCCTAATCCCCATAGATTCACAGCCACCACTAAACCGAGCTTTGAGCCCCGCGGTTTCCTACATGTCGTTTTCTGCAACACCAGCCCGCTGATACTGCCGAGCAACAATCTGAGGCTCAACCTTGCGGGCCGGTATCGCAGAACACTAAGACAAAGCCATCATTTAAGAGTCACAAATTAATTAGCGACCTCAGCAACCTTCAGACTCAAGATTCGGACTCTGAGAATTTGTAGATTCTGACCTTTGCTATCATCGCATATTATAGCGGGCTAACTTGCTGAATTAACGCAGCTATAGTCGGGTCATGTCCGCAATAACTTCCGGGAAAAGGTATACGGTAATGATCATTAGAGGTAGGACAAAGAAATAGAGATTCATGGAAACACGGATGTATGGGTGGGCATTTCGTAGCTCCATAAAACGCTCCAGTACCAACCTTCCTTTAAGGGCAACAGAAGTAGCAATGATCATAGTTACGAACAAACTGGGGTCTGCAGACTCGGCAATGACCGCATTGCCTAGGGTCAGCACCATTAAGACCAGCCACACACCGTCTTGAACTTTAACGTTGAGAAAAGTAACCATGCCAATTACCTCAATACGTAGAGCAACGGGAAGATGATAATCCACACCAAATCGATCATATGCCAGTAACAGGCGATTGCTTCCATGCCCTCATGGTTGTCAGCAGTATAGGCTCCGCGCTTCAGTTGAAAAATCACCCAAAGAATCGCACCGCCTCCCCACGCCACATGCAGGAAGTGATTGAAGGTCATGTAGTAGTAAACGGTAAAGAATAGATTGGTATCAGGTTCAATCCCCCGCTCCGTATTCCACTGGTACTCCAAGGTTTTAACCAGCAGGTAGAACAGGGCACAAGCAATGGTTCCCCAGAGCCAGCGTACAGCCGCTTCCAGTCTGCTCATTCGAACACAAGCCATCGCTTTGGCGACGCAATAGCTACTGGTCAACAAGGCTAGAGTATTCAAGGTTCCCGCCAAGGTATTAAGTTTTAGAGGTCCCTGGTCGAACAACTCTAGATATTGCACCTTAGCGACAAAATAGAACAGAAACATCAACGCGAACTCAGTCATTTCGGCGTAAATGCCGACCCAAACTGCGCCGTTTCCTGGAATTCTTCCATCTTTCTGGGGTATTAGAGGGCATTGATCGCCAAATCCTGCAGTCTCCCTGTTGGTGATTGTATTGATGTTTATCATTTGGGGAGTGCTCTTTCTATGCTGCACAAATTAAACGGTGGTTAGCGGCGGTAAACGGACTGAGTCAGACTACTCTCGATTCGAATGTAAATTCAGATGCAGAAAGATAAATAATCTGATGCACAGGAAAAGAATTTTGTCATGTGTACCGGTTTGTTTGGGGCGATCTGTACCCAGTGTTGACAGAATGTTTATCCGGTATTCCGCACCCCAATGCCACCTGTAATAACTGCGGTAGCAGTCGTGCTGATTCATCAAACGGGTGGCTAGTTTGTGTCGGCTTCCGCCGTTCAAAGATCCTCAAACCTTCTAGCCTGTGTGGCCGCTATGTAGATACAGCGGTCGATATCGGAAGTCATCATGATGTCCGGATACTAGACATGCATATGGACGTGTACGCGGGTTCCTCAGGTATAATGGCCCGCTTTACACTCTTTGTTGGACTGCACCATGACTGATGACATCAACTACCAGAACAACCCTTTGCACGGCCTTAGCTTAAAAAATCTGTTGACCGAAATTGTCGATCACTACGGCTTTGAGATTCTGTTTGCCTATCTGAATATCAACTGTTTTAAAACTAACCCGAGCATCGATTCGAGTGTGAAGTTTCTTAAGAAGACCGATTGGGCGCGTGAAAAGGTTGAAGTTTTCTATCTGTATAAATTTAAAAGTCTGCCTAGGGTGTCATCCGAGCAGTATGCCTTGCCACCCCGGGATCGCATTGTTCCTGCAGACCAAGTGCCCGGTGAGCCTGCTGAACTGAGTCTGGAAGATGCTGAGCGGTTGCGCGAAAAGCAAGATGCCAAAACGGCGGCCTATACCCGGGGTGCGGGGCAACGCGCTGGCTCGGGTAAGCGTTTTGGCGCTCAACGAGGCGGCGGATCGGCTCATCGCGATACAAAGGATGCACGTAAGGGGTCGCGCGAATCGTCGGGTTCTGCCAATGCTTCTGATGCGAGTAATACCGACCCTTGGGCGAAGTGGAAGAAGTAACTAGCGCTGCAACGTTGTGCCGGGTGGGCTGGCCCGATTTAGGCCGCCTGAATTGAGTTGCAGTGCAGTCCAAACAGACGGGGTCGCTGAACTTGAAGCGTCCGTGCCTGTGTAATTAGCCATTATCGATGCATTCAATTTTCATAGCTTGTCCTGTTGAATATCATTGTGGCTTGGTCGCCGCGACCAGTATGGCCAGTAGCAGCGGGTTATAGCGTCGCGCGGCTGAGTCGGAGCGCGAATTGAGGATCACGGGCACCTTGGCGCCCATCACCAAACCGCCGGAATCCGCCCGCCGTGGTACTTATAAACCTTGCCGTGCATGTTGGCCGCTTCCAAGTTGGCATCAGTAGCAGGTCGGGATCGCCCGCCACCGGGGAGTCGGATAGTCCTTTCTGGACCGCGGCATCGCGACTGATACAGGCGTCCTAGCCGAGCGGACCGTCGACCACAAACCCTTCGATCAGACCTTGTTGGTTCAGCCGTCGCAGTTCGGCCGCATCGGTGGTGGCGACACCTTCGGGTTCACTAGTTCTAACCAGCGCGGTGAATAGCGAGTGGCTGTTGGCGATGTTTTGTAGCCGCGTGATTCGACACGGTGTTACTCAACAATGCCGCGCGCCTTGAGGTCGTTAATTTGGTTGTCCGGCAGATCGAGTAGGTCGCGTAACACCAGGGAGCTATGCTGCCCCAGTGTCGGGGGTGCGGCCTGGTAGCTGACTGGGGTTTGTGAAAATTTGACCGGATTGGCCACCGAGGGGCTGCTTCCTGCCTCGGGGTGTTCCAGTTCAACCTGCATCTGCCGGTGTTGTACCTGTGGGTCGGCGAATACCTGGTCGATAGTGTTGATTGGGCCGCAAGGTACTCCGTTAGTCGATAAGTTATCCAGCCACCAGGCGCTGGTCTGTTTTCTCATCATCTTCTCGATGATCGGAATCAGGTCGTTGCGGTTGATCACTCGGGCTTGGTTGGTGGCGAAATTCGGTTGGTTGGCCAGGTTGGCCTGTCCGGCGAGTTGGCAGAACTTGGCAAACTGGGAGTCGTTGCCGACCGCCAGGATGATATATCCATCCGCTGTGGAAAAAGCCTGATAGGGCACGATGTTGGGGTGAGCGTTGCCGAGTTGCCCCGGGACCTCGTCGCTGGCTAGGTAATTCATGGCCTGATTGGCCAGGGTGGCGACTTGGACGTCGAGTAGTCCCAGATCGATATGCTGGCCTTCACCGTTACGCTCACGATAAAACAGTGCCGCCTGGATCGCGTTACAGGCGTATAGGCCGGTCAGCACATCGACCTGGGCGACACCAACTTTCATCGGGTTGCCGTCGGGTTCGCCGGTGACACTCATCAGTCCACCCATCGCCTGGATCATGAAGTCGTAACCAGCGCGATGACTGTAGGGGCCATTCTGACCAAAACCGGTGATCGAGCAGTACACCAGTTTGGGGTTCACCGCACGCAGGCTGTCATAATCGAGCCCGTATTTCTTCAGCCCACCGACTTTAAAGTTCTCGACCACGACATCGCACTGCAGTGCCAGGTTGCGGATGAGCTGCTGGCCCTCGGGGTTGGTGATATCGATCGCCAGCGAACGTTTGCCGCGATTGGCTGCGTGGAAGTAAGCCGCATCGCGGGTCTCTTTGCCTTCCCCATCTTTAATAAAAGGAGGGCCCCAGTTGCGAGTATCATCGCCGCAACCGGGGCGCTCTATCTTGATCACCTCGGCACCGAAATCTGCCAGCATCTGAGTGGCCCAGGGACCCGCCAGGATGCGACTCAGGTCCAGTACCCGGATTCCTTGCAGTGCGCCTTTCGCCTGCTCAGGGCTGCTCATCAGCAGAACGCCTGAATGCCGGTGATCGCCCGGCCCAGGATCAGGCCATGCACATCGTGGGTGCCTTCGTAGGTGTTGACCGCTTCGAGGTTCATCACGTGACGGATGATATGGAACTCGTCGGCGATACCGTTACCGCCGTGCATGTCACGGGCAACCCGGGCAATATCCAGCGACTTGCCGCAGTTGTTACGCTTGAGCAGCGAGATCAGTTCCACCGGGCAGTTGTCCTCATCCATCAGGCGGCCCATCCGCAGGCAGCTTTGCAGCCCCAGGCTGATTTCGGTTTGCATGTCGGCCAGTTTCTTCTGCACCAGCTGGGTGGCAGCTAGCGGGCGACCGAACTGTTGACGATCGAGGGTGTACTGACGGGCTTGGTGCCAACAGAATTCGGCCGCACCCAAGGCGCCCCAGGCGATACCGAAGCGTGCCTTATTGAGGCAGCCGAACGGCCCCTTGAGACCTTCGACGTTGGGCAGCAGCTGATCTTCGGAGACCAATACATCGTCCATCACGATCTCACCGGTGATTGAGGCGCGCAGGCTGAACTTGCCTTCGATCTTGGGAGCGGACAGTCCCTTCATTCCCTTCTCAAGGATGAAACCGCGGATCACACCGTCGAGCTTGGCCCAGACCACGAAGACATCGGCGACGGGACTGTTAGTGATCCACATCTTGCTGCCTTTGAGCAGGTAACCGCCGTCCACTTTCTCGGCGCGGGACTTCATCCCACCTGGGTCCGATCCGGCATCGGGTTCGGTCAGACCGAAGCAGCCGATCCATTCGCCGGTGGCCAGCTTGGGCAGGTATTTCATCCGCTGTTCTTCGGAGCCGTACGCGTAGATCGGGTGCATCACCAACGAGGACTGCACGCTCATGGCGGAGCGGTAACCGCTGTCGACGCGCTCGACTTCAC
>JBALWS010000193.1:0-5774 GCA_036960405.1 Halopseudomonas sp.
GGTTGAGGATGGTAGCGATGATATTGATCGCCCCCATGATCGAGCTGATCCCCATCATATGCACCGCGAAGATAAAGTAGGTCACGCTCGGTGGCGCGTAGGTGGTCGACAACGGCGCGTAGAAGGTCCAACCAAAATTGGGTGCTCCACCCTGCATAAACAGCGTCGACAGCATCATCGTGAAGGCGAACGGTAGAATCCAGAAGCTCCAGTTGTTCATCCGTGGCAGCGCCATATCGGGCGCACCGACCATCATCGGAATCATCCAGTTGGCTAAGCCGACGAAGGCGGGCATTACCGCGCCAAACACCATAATCAGGCCGTGCATGGTGGTCATCTGGTTGAAGAACTCGGGCTGTATCAGCTGCAACCCCGGCTGGAACAGTTCGGCACGAATCACCAGTGCCATGCAGCCACCGGTCAAAAACATTACCAGCGAGAAGATCAAATACAGACTGCCGATATCTTTATGATTGGTGGTTAGCACCCAGCGCATCAAACCACGAGCCGGGCCATGGTGGTCTCCAGAATGATTCTGTGCGGGGTGTTGAGCGGAAGCCGAAGTCTGCATCATGATCGTCCTCTAAGGCTGTAACAACGCTTGAATCTGCTGGGGCGTGACGCTATCACCGCTGTCGTTACCCCAAGCGTTACGCTCATACGTGATGACAGCAGCCAGATCGACCGCGTTGAGCTGCTTACCGAACGCTTGCATTGCGGTGCCCGACTTACCGTTGAGCACGATCTGAATATGGCCATCACGATCACTGAGGATTAACGGGCTGGCTTTGAGCGGCGGGAAGGCGCCGGGGATGCCTTCACCGCTTGCCTGGTGACAGGCCGCACACTGAACCTTGTAAACTTCCTCACCCTTGGCAATCAGTGCTTCTAGACTCCAATCCTGCTGCGCCGCTAACTGGGTGTCAGCCGCAGCCACTTTGGCATCGGCCAACCACTGGTCGAAATCGGCCTCAGGCAACACCTCGACCACAATTGGCATAAAGCCATGGTCCTTGCCGCACAGTTCGGCGCACTGGCCGCGGTAGATTCCTGGCTGTTCCGCAATTGCCCAGGCTTCGTTGATAAATCCGGGAATCGCATCCTTCTTCACCGCCAACGCGGGCAGCCACCAAGAGTGGATCACATCGTTGGAGGTCAGCAAAAAACGCACTTTGCGGTTGGCGGGCAACACCAGCGGCTTATCGACCTCAAGCAGGTAGTGTTCGCCCTTGGGCTGCAGATTATTGATCTGCTCACTCGGTGTGGTCAGCACACTGAAAAAATCGACCTCTTCGCCGACGTACTGATAACGCCACTTCCACTGATAACCGGTGATCTGCACCGTCAGTTCACCATCGCGGGTATCGTACATCGCCATCAGGGTTTTGCTGGCAGGCAGCGCCATCGCAATCAAAATTACAAACGGAATCGCCGTCCAGAGAATCTCGATCAGAGTACTTTCGTGGAAGTGGTGCGCCTTGGCACCTTTGGACTTGCGGTGGTGGATGATCGACCAGAGCATCACCCCAAACACCACCACGCCGATAGCAACACAGATATAAAAAATCAGCATATGCAGATCAAATACCGATCGGCTGATCTCGCTGATGCCCGGTTCTAGATTCAGCTGCCATTCGGCAACTACCCCTTCCGAGAAGCAGCCTGTAAATAGTAAGGCTGCAACAATGGTCGGTCTCATGGGCCGGCCTCCTTGGTCTAACTATTAGGAGAACTGCATTGTTATTATTCGACTTATTAACCTAGTAAAGCAGTCGGTTTATGTGAGTATAGTCGGTTGCCAGAAAATGCCAGCTAGATGCAAAAAGTTATCTCGATAGAGCTCGATCATCCGCAGCCAGCTAAAAATTTTCAGCGAGGTTGTAACCAACTAGGTAGCAGGCCGTATGCATCAAATTCAACACTCGCATCAAACTCGACCTCCAACTGATTCAACTTGCTCTTCAATCCGCCACTGTTAAACAGGTCGAACAGCTCGGTACAGCCTCCGATAAACTCTCCGCCGATAAATATCTGAGGGATCGTTACACAATCCGTACGCGCATTGATTGCCGCACGGATCTGGCCACCGCGCTCGTCGGGTTGGTACTCAGCCGAGTCGATATCGACCGAGCGGTATGGAATGCCGCACTTGGAAAACAGGGTGCGAACCGACCAACAGAACTCGCACCACTCCATCGCAAACATCACAACCGGTTGTTCGGCATCATCGAGCCACAGCTCGACCTGACTGACGACCTCCGCAGTCGGTTCGGGTAGATCGACCTTTGCCGGCGCCGACGGTGCCGCATCAAACCGATACCCCGGAGTCGAGCGTGATAACTGCCACTCGTCGTCGTTCATCTCCTCATTGATATCGGCGAACAACGGCGTACTCAAGTAGCGCTCGCCGGTATCGGGTAGCATGCAGAGCACATTGCTGCCTTCCGCAGCGTCCTGACAGACCTGTAGCGCTCCAGCCAGCGTAGCGCCACCACTAATACCAACAAAGATGCCCTCTTGTTGCGCCAGCGCTAACGCATATTTCAGCGCATCGTCACCCTCAATCTGCACCACCTGATCGATCAGCGCCGCATCGACCACATCTTCGGCCAGCTTAGGGATAAAATCGGGCGACCAGCCTTGCATCAAATGTGGTCGAAAGCTGGGGTGGCTCTGCGCCGGTGAGCCATCAGCCGCACGTTGCTGGACGATACCGCTACTCAATAGCGGAGCATTAACCGGTTCACAGACTACAACCTGAGTTGCAGGGCTTTGCTGCTTTAAAACCCGCGACACCCCTTTTAGCGTACCACCGGTACCGAACCCGCTAACCCAATAGTCCAACCCGACATCATCAAACGCCGCCAGTATCTCCGGCGCCGTCGTACGTGAATGCATATTGGCGTTGGATTCATTCTCAAATTGGCGACATAAAAACCAGCCGTGTTCCTCGGCCAGCTCCACCGCCTTGGCCAACATCCCGCTGCCCTTCTGCGCCGCTGGCGTCAGCACCACCTTGGCTCCGAGAAAGCGCATCATCTTACGCCGCTCCACGCTAAAGTTTTCCGCCATCGTCAGCACCAACGGATAACCCTTTTGCGCGCACACCATCGCCAAGCCAATCCCGGTATTACCGCTGGTCGCTTCAACCACCGTTTGCCCCGGTTTCAACTGACCGCTTTTTTCTGCATCTTCGATCACCCCCAACGCCAGCCGATCTTTAACCGACGCCATCGGGTTAAACGACTCAACCTTTACAAACAAATTAACACCCTTCGGCGCCAGTTTATTGATCCGCACCACCGGCGTATTACCGATGGTTTCTAAAATAGAATTGTAACGAGCAGCCATAGTCCCACCAACGCACTCAATTATTAGTGCAGAAAGTATGGCAGTGAATAAAGTTAACCGCAGATGAAAACTAATCCGTCAGCAAGATCAAACCGTTGCGACGACTACACGATGGAGTGCCGGACTAAAATGGCTAATTATTAATCAAATGAAGATAAAGACGACTAGCTAAAGCGGTCGAATGTTCGACAAGTTACAATCAACACGAATTTTCGACACTTTTTTTAATTTGAGGGTTGCCATCGAACAGGTCGTGCTTATAATACGCAGCACCTTTTAGGACTATAGCTCAGTTGGTTAGAGCGCTACCTTGACATGGTAGAGGTCGGCAGTTCGAATCTGCCTAGTCCTACCAAATTCGGTTGTCAATTCAACCACATAAAAGCCCAAGCATTGTCTTGGGCTTTTTTTATTTATGATGGGTTACCACAAGGTTACCATTAAGAACCAAAATTCGTCATACCTACTAACTCCCTAGCCCCCCTACTACGTTCACATCGACATTCTTACTGTAATTGATACTCGTTTTTAGCGCAGCACAATGTGTGCTACTGAAGGATAGAGCGTCATATTTTGACTATGTGGCGTTCTATCCTCAACAACAGGAATACTTGTTCTGGTTACAGAATCGCAGCATCCTTAAACAGTAGTATCGTGATTTTTGATAAGAAACCTCATAAATATTGATCACGTAAGCTTCTGATATGCGAACTTTTCAGTCATCAGTTCTAACACTATCACTGCGCCACATTATGAAGCACTTTCATGAACATTTTGGCATCCACAATGTAATTCAATATCTCTAGCAGGAGCCACTGCAGACCCTGTTCTGAAGGCAGGTATTTCGGCTATATCGACTAAGCGGTCATCGTTACTGACTCTTCCACTGCTCCCGTTCATGCAGTATTTTACATGAAGTACTTGGCTGCCAACATTCCGTACGCTATTTCTAATAGGTGTTCCTGCGGCTCCATTTCACGAGGTATATATTACTGCTCCACCGACGAGCAGGAAATTAGCAACTGTGTATGTAGGGGCAGTTCCTAGGGATGGTCTGATCAAGTCGCTCCAGACCGTCTTATCTTCATATTTCAGCCAGATTCGGCTCCACGGTCAATCTCGATCAAAAAAGTGAAGTGGCATTGTGCCAGAGCGGGGACTTAATCAGGGAGTCCTTAGGATAATAAGAAACCATTTATTAAGCCTGAGCATGTTACACATGCCCGCCTAGGGCGGCGGTGCGACAGTTCTCAACGCTTGACCCCTTAACCTGTAAATCAGGGTCAAATTGAAGAAGCCAAACAAGATAACGATATCTGGTGTATCGAAATTTACTAATTTTGATTAACTGAATATTGTCTTATTACTTGTCAATGTAAGGCCTGACCCCAATTTTTTCTTGCCGTCGATTTGCATTCGTCGAATGAAAGAAACCGAGCCCTTACCGTTATTAATACTTCTTCAAAGATCATTCGCCTAGCAATGATGCAGTGCTTTCGCTTCCCTTTATTCGCCAGCCCTACTCCGTGGAAGTACTAACGGAACGAATGCACTTAGAAAGAACAAGCGCGCGACGTGATGAATTGCAACATAGGCAGGATCCGCACCAACGACAGCACCCATAGCTACCATTGTTTCTAGCCCGCCGGGGGCGAAGGCAATTATCGCGTCAATTAATGGTAAACCCGTTGAATATGAAATGAGCGCCGCCGCGCAAATTGAAATTGTCAAACCGACTAGCGTCAATACGATCCCACCAAATGCAGCCTTCCGCAGCGCGTTTAGGGTGACGCCACTAAAACATGTCCCGATCAGCGTGCCCATAATTGTAAATGCCGCAGTGGATATCTCTGGTGTGACCGCTCCCTGCGTCATATTCGTTCCGTGGCCGATTGACGAAATTATCATGCCTGAGATTAAGAATGCGGCAGGTACCTTGAGCTTTATCAATACAGCACCGAATATAGCTGACAAAAGAGCAAGGGCAGCGAGATATGTTAGAGGTAAAACCTGCCCGACCGGTGCCCGCATTGTCATATCCGCATCGGTCAATATTGCCACTGCGACCGGAACAGCTAGCGTTAGAAAAAGAACTCGCATTGATTGAATGACCGAAATAATCGCCGTGCCCGCCCCAATGTCTGCGCTAAAACTAATAACGTAGCTCAGGTGCCCGGGGCTCGAAGCCAATAATGCTGTTTTTCGATCCATTCCAAACAAGTGGTGAAACATCAATCCGCCAGAAAGCATAACTAGTCCAACGCTGATACACATTCCGACAATGCTGACAGGCCAAGCCGCCGCAGCGGACAGTACTTCTGGGGTGACGCTCGACCCTAAAGTCAAACCAATTACGATAAAACATGCATCGCGCAATCTGTTGGGGATGCGGCAATCGGCACCAAGCACCCCTGCCACGGACA
>JBALWS010000194.1:0-5678 GCA_036960405.1 Halopseudomonas sp.
ACCCTCTGTGGCGGTATCTTTCGTGACGTGACGGAAAGTATTCGATTATGCGTAGCTATAGATAAACCCTCTGTAGCCCATACAGGCATTAAAAAACCGACTCTAGGCCGGTTCATGATGTGAATGCTTGCTACGCTCTCGTGCGCTACGTCAAATCTGGCGCTCTTACTTGAGCCAAGTATCGAGAATGCTCTGTAGTACTCGTGAGCTGAGGAGAAAATCCATCACCAATAGGTTTGTGTGACCCTGTTTTTGGCCCTGCCCACATGCGAGATTGCTTTCACATTGCCAAAACTAAAGCCGACTCTTCGTCGTGCGCGTCCGCCTCGTCAATGACGACAAACAGCTCCGGCAACTCCTTCCTGAAGCGACCATTGAGCTGCTCGAGCAATCGCTGATATCTACTAGACGATTATGCCCGGACAATTCGCGCAGAATCCCAACATTTGATTAACGACCTGCAAACATTATCAAAGGTCGATTCACCCTCTCTTTGCCAACACCCTAGATGAGCACACAGCCACACCTTAAGGCACGGCTCCAACCCAGCGGAATCACACCCAGCGGAATCACACCCCAGGATAAATAGGTGATAGCAACGACGGAGCATGGCGATAGTGATACCAATCATCCTCCAGAAAATCCCCCCTTACAAAACCACTCGCAGTTACAGGTTGTGCTCCTTTTTCTGGGCCTTTTTTATTGAAAGTAAACTCTTATAAACAACCACCAACTATCTGATTAATTTAATTTTTATGCCATAAAAATCACCTTACGCCTCCCTGCCATCAACCCCTATTCGAGATGAGTGCGAAATCAGCCTTGCGCCCTATTCCACGCCACGCACTGGTCCAAGGTAACGCCGCTACCGCCAAAGATATCCAGCGCGCTGCCTATAGTAAGATCCACATTGCCCTCAGAGAGCCGCTGCACCTGCTGCAAATCCTCAAGTGAGCGCGCCCCTCCGGCGTAGGTGACAGGGATCGAACAATGCGCGCCCAGCAGCCTCACCAATTCTTGGTCAACCCCTCCCTGAAGACCTTCGACATCGGCAGCATGGATCAAGAACTCGGCACAGTGCTGCTCGAGCTCACGCAGGGTATTGGGCGTAATTTTCAGCTCGGTTACCGTCTGCCAACGATCGGTGGCAATATGCCAACCAGCATCAGTCTTACGACAACTCAGATCCAGCACTAGTCGCTCGACGCCGGCTTCTGCCTTGATGCGCTCAAGTCGGCTCCAGGAAAATTGGCCACCTTGGAATAAGTAAGAGGTCACAATGAGATGCGACGCGCCAGCATTGAGAAACTCGGCTGCATTATCGCAGCTCACGCCGCCTCCAAACTGCAAACCGCCAGGCCAGCTAGCAAGCGCCTTGAGCGCCGCCTCCTTGTTGCCAGGCCCCAGCGCGATCACATGCCCGCCTGTCAGCGCTTTCTGCCGATAGAGCTCAGCGTAATAAGAGGAATCGTAGGGACTGACGTAGTTAGTATCAGCACCCCTTTCATTCAAACTGCCGCCTACAATCTGCTTCACCTTACCCTGATGGAGATCTATGCACGGACGAAACTGGGTCAAAACAGGTACTCCATAGAGATACTAAAAAGGCGTCATTATAGCTAAGTCACAGCATCGATGTATGCCTTGGCCGCTTTGAAAACTCACTGCAACATCATCCAAAAAGGTAGTAATAAATACATTATACGTATTAGATATTGATCTTATCAGCCAACTACCTTTAACCATTGCACCTATCGCCAGCCCCTTGGCTTTACGTATAAAAAAACAAACCTATCACTCCATCATGAGAACCCCGACCCCTCTAGGAGCGAGCCCCTAGAAACCGTCATTTCCACCAGACACACAAAACCAAGCTCGCACACCACTTCTGCACCAAACTTTCTTTCTAACCAAACACCAATCATTGCGCAGTCAATCAAGCCCAAAGAACACACATGTTACAATTATAAAACAATCTATTACGCCGCTTTTCTAACCTATAGCCTTAGCCATGAAGCCCTATCAAACGCCCCTGATAAAGTAGAAACATACGAGAAACGGCTATTTCTGAGCCGACTTAAGCTCCCATCAAAAATGTTAACTAGAATTTACAGATCCACAAAAGACTTTAGAGGTATTTGTAATGGCGGGACAGGACAGAAAACTCACTCTGCGATTTCTAGCAGAACCAGCGGATCAAAACTTTGGCGGTAAAGTCCATGGCGGCGCAGTGATGAAATGGATAGATCTAGCAGCTTACGCCTGTGCAGCGGGCTGGTGTGGCAAATACTGCATCACCGTCTACGCTGGAGGCATCAGGTTCGTACAGCCGATACATGTCGGCAACCTAGTCGAAGTGGGCGCCAAGGTTATCTACACCGGTCGAACCTCGATGCATATCGGTATCAACGTGCGCGCTGGCGACCCCAAGAACCCAGAGCGCCACCTGACCACTCATTGCATCGTCATTATGGTCGCTGTTGATGACGCGGGACACCCCTCGCCAGTTCCCGAGTGGATCCCCATTACCGACGACGACAAATTTCTCCATAAATCGGCTATCACGCTAATGGAGATGCGCAAAAAAATCGGGGCAGAGATGGAGGCCCACTTAGCATCGTGACCTCCTTTAAGCAGCTTATAAGGTCTGTTCAATTCGACATGGTAATAGATTGTTGTTGAGTTCAACCTCTTACTGGGATTTCCACAGCAACAGATCAGGCATCAACAATCCCGTGCCGGATACCAAGATGGATGATATCGGAGGTTTTAGAGAGCTTGAGCTTATTCATGATATTTGAGCGATGGGCATGAACGGTTTTTTGACTGATATACATTGCTTCGGCGATCTGAGCCGCGGTTTGCCCGCCAGCCAACATCGTAAAAATCTGTAACTCGCGTTTGGTCAGTAGATCCAGCTCCGAGGTACTGCCCCCTGTGATCTTTTGCTGGATCTGTTCGGCAACAAACTCTTTACCAGCGTTAACCTGCCGCACCGCCTCAATCAGCTCTTCAGGCGCGCAACGTTTGGTAAGGTACCCCTTGGCACCAGCCTGCATGACACGCGAAGGGTAAGGTTCGCACTCCTGAACGGTTAGCACCAAAATTCTAGCGTGCGGCGCTACAGCCCTGATACGCTGTATCGCCTCCAGCCCGCCTGCTCCTGGTGGCATCGATAGATCCATCACCACCAAGTCTGGATTGTACTTCTGGTATTGATGATAAGCCTCTTCACCGCTTGAGGCCTCGCAAACAACCGATATGTCGTCTGCACTATCTAGCAATCGACGAAATCCTGCTCGTACGATCTCATGATCGTCAACAAGCATTACCCGAATCGTTTTATCCACCAGCCAACCTCCAATTATTCAGCCGTGCAATCTTAATCAGTAACCACCCAAAAAGCATTTATTTGATCGTTCTTTTAGTTTAACGACTCACTTTACCCGGACTAGTCGTGACTGTTATTTTCGGCTATATGATTAATGGGATTGCGTCTATCCTGTAATGACGCATGAAACACCCGCCGGAGGAATTGTATGGTTGCGCACGTAATGATCCGCCTCAAGCCCGAAGACCTTCCCGAAACAGGCTTACGAATAAAATACCGCTGCGGGGAGCTGTTCGAAAAAAAGATCGAATGGGGTGAGATTATGGAAGGAATGCTGCAGCCCGAGCAATCAACCAATGACCTGAAAGAACCCGGTATCAACTTCTCTGATGCCCAAGCACAGGGTTACGCAGGGTTCGAACCGAGAACCGGTAACTACTGGCGCTACCAGCACGAATCCGACCCTGACGTTTTTCGCGAACAATGCATGCAGGTTGTCGAGATCCAAGAACCCTTTTCCCCTCGCTCTTCTTGGGAAGCCTGGAAACCCATCGTTAACACCGTCAACAAAGAGCGACTTCGAACCACCTTCAAAAACGAGGTCACCGGCGCAGAAATTAGCTACAAGGCGCTCAACAGAGGGTTTGGATACCAGATCAAGGATCTGGCCGATGGACGCAGGTGTCAAAAGATACTCAAGCATGATTATATTTTAAATCAAATGCTTAACACCAGCTTCAAGAAATTAGATTATCATCATATTGAGATCACCACCCAACCTAACAGCGACGAAGAGGCTGGCGGCTGTTTTGATATTCACTTCCAGAAAGAGCATTACCTGATCAAGTACCAGATATCTGCACTGACTTTCTCACTGTCTTTATTTGATACTTCGGATGGGCAAATAAAACTGCTGAAGCAGGTAGAGCTCCCGCATAGTGATGTAATCCAGGACACTCGCACCTTCCTCGGATAACGCAACAGTTTCCAACGATAGCCAGTCGAAAATATTTCACTGGCTGATTAGCTATCCGCCCCGTCATCGGCTTCATAACCTTTATAAGCCTCAAACGATTCGACCTCTAGCGCATCGGCCGAACTGATCGCATCGACCCCCCAACCCAGAGGCTCAGGCACGGCGACCAGGCCATCGCTAAACCCTACCAACAATAGCCCTAGCTCTTTGCAACGCCTTAGGGCTTGCTCCAAATCTCGTACCGCGCTGATCTGCTGGTTCGACATTCCCAGTTCGACCGGCCTGACGGTTTCTACTGGATTAACTACCGCTACTTGAGGTTCAACCGGCGCTGCAACAGTCGGTTCATCGCAGCTGTCCGCCACCGCTGGTTCTGGTTCCGATTCGGTCGACGTAGCAACCTCAGCAACGGGCTCTGTTTCTGACTCAACATTTTCGGGGACAAACGGGGCTGATGGCGCTTTTTTTCGAGCGGAGACCTGCTTAACGGTAAAGCCATGATCGTCAAGCAGGTAAATATTCAGATCGGTTTTTTGAAGCTTGATTAAGCAGATCTTCAATAACGAAAAATGCCGCTCACTACTGCAGTAAATATGACCACCCTCCTCTAACCCTTGAACGGTTTTGAGGATATCCGAGACTTTGGCGTGTTCAGGGATGTCGATATTCATAAAATACAGCTGGGCCATTGATAATGGCTGACAATCCTACCCCGAGACGCCCTTAGGCACCAGATTCGAATCATCAGCGTGGCAAAAATCTTCTCTATTTCAACAAGCTTGCTAGTCAGCGCGGCTGTATTTTGTGTCCAAGTCGGCAACCAAGGCGCGCAGATTGACGTTTTCTTGCTGCAACTGTTGCAGCGCCTTACCTGACGGCTCCGCTTGCCGCTTTAGCTGCTGACGCAGTTGTTCACTGTCAGCCTCTAGGCGCCCAATAACACTGGCCAAGACTTTGGATTCACGCTTAAGCTCAGCCGCTTCAGACTCGGCATTGAGAACGCGTTGTTCCAGCGCCAAGCGATCCTGCCCCGCTTCATGCAGTTGCTGATAAAGCTGCTGTTGCTGTTCGACCTGCTGCGATAACTTATCCAGCGTCTCTGAGAGCTTATTTTGCACCTGCTCAACTTCGCCTCGATGCGACGTTTTTAACGCTTTTAGCTGGCGTAGTTGCTGATCATGCTGCCCCTCAAACTCTCGACGCGAGCGGTCTACCGCATTGTGCCACCAGCTAATCATCGCTTCTGAAAGCACATCCGGGAGCTCCGGGTAGTCGCGCCCCTGCTGCAGGCGTTTCCCCAGTGTTTGCCACCACTCACCAAGCGCCTTGTGTATTGTCGACACACTACCCTTGCCCAAACGCTCGCGGACA
>JBALWS010000195.1:0-5533 GCA_036960405.1 Halopseudomonas sp.
CGGGCCGCATCATGCTCGAAGCATCCTGACGCTGAAGCGAGATCAAACGTCCTCCCTGATCCAAAATGGCCACCGTAAGCGGTGCAGACTTCAGCGAGACACTCTTTAAAAAAGCCCCCGTAGTAATCGCGATAGAACGATCTAGATTTAATGAACTCATAGTCAGTCACTCCTGATAGATAGAAACATAAACATTGAAACGGGTTAGCCACCGGACCAGACACGCATGCGCTGCGTCAATCCGGTAGGTACAAAAATGGGTGCGGGTAGAACGGTTTGGGCTCGAAACGGGGCGCATCCCGGCCATCAGCATCATGGCGGGTATTGCGGTCAGCATTATCGGCCTGCACAGCGGGTGCAAATTTCACAGTGACGAATGATCGAAGGCAGCTAGCTACTTTCACTTTTAGTATCAGCATGATCGTTACTCTTATTATTTTTGACGATTATTTTTAGCTACTGCAAGCTAGACCCCTAACCAAAGCCTATAACTTTGTATACAAAATGCTCATAAGAAAATCTGCTTGTCTTCTTCGCAATGATGCTAGAAACGCCCAACAAACGTACAAACAGCTCAAGCAAGGGTTCAATATTTATACTTTTCTGACCTTATAGTCAATATATACTCAAAACAAATTCTCATTTGTATACAAAATAAAAGCGCTTTTTAGACAATATTGTTAGCCGCATTCCGAGTCGACAGCAACTAGCTGCGTGCCGTGTAGATTTCGGGAGACTGAAGCATGACCGACAACGTATCGCGGTCCAGTGTGGTTATGCCGAAGATCAGGAACTGCACGACGCCGGTTACGATCATTTGATCCCGGCGCCTGCAGAGTTACTACCGCTGGTGGCGAGGCGTTGCGCCTAACCGGCTTGGCTATACTGAGTTGATGCTGCCAACCGATCCATCAACAACTATTCCCCGCTCCATCCGCCGTAGCGGCAAGATAAACAGATGGCTATCTGGAGCCCTTATCGCGCTATTACTCAGTAACACTCTGGTCAGCCGCGCCGACGATATTCGGGTTGGCTTCTACAACGCACCGCCGCTGATGATCCAGCAGAGCAACAGCGGTATCTACCATGAGCTGTTGCAACAGGTCGGAGCTATCACCGGCGATAACTTCATCATCGAGTACTTTTCAATCGCCCGATTGCAGCGTTCATTTGAAGAGGGCAAGTTAGACTTGGAGCCCGGCGTCAATCCACAATGGCGACAACAGTCACCGGTCCCTGGCGTTTATAGCGATGCGTTTGCCTCGCTCGAACAAATTTTACTGTTTCGACCGGGTAAAGCGTTGCAGGTAACCGGACCTCGCAGCCTTGCCGGAAAACAGATCGGTACGATTCGGGGCTATATCTACCCGGGATTCAGCCAGAGTTTCGCCAGCGGTGAGATCGAACGAATCGACGTTACCGATGAACCCCAGCTATTGCGATTATTAGAAAAAGGCCGCGTTGACCAAGTTTTTATCGATCGCGTGGTACAAAGACACTGGGCGGTACAAAACCCCCAGTTCAAGGACTACCAAGCCAGCCAACCGCTAAGCGATATCGCCATCATGCTGCGGCTGCACCCGTCCCGTTCGGGCAAACTGGCCAGCATAAACAGCGCTCTCGCCCTGCTGCATCAACGCGGTGTAACCGAGCAAATATTTGAGCGATACCAATAGCGCCTAACTGATGACGATGTATAACCCCAACAGCAGCAACGAGCTGAAAAACACCCGTTTAAATAACGGCTCGGATAGCCTCTTGCGGATCGCCTGACCCAACACCATTCCAAGTATCGCTGGGATCAGCGCCAACGCGGACACAGTGCCGAGCTCGACGGAGAGCAGATCGTTGCCCTGCAGCGACACAGCCAGCGCGACAGTGGAGAGGGTAAACAGCATCCCCATCGCCTGAATCAACGCATCACGGGTTAAGCCTATCGCTTGCAGATAGATCACCCCGGGCACCACGAAAGACCCGGTCATACCGGTCAGGATACCGTTCACTGCCCCCAATAACGGGCCCGCCCAGCGTTGCTGCTGTTGGTTCAGCTGAAACCGAAAACCGGCTAGATTTGTCACCGAATAGGTGATGAGCAGAACACCCAGCAGCGTGGACAGTATGGTCAAATCTGCACGGGTTAAGGCCATCGCACCGAGCCATACCATGGCGGTCGCCAACAGCAAAAACGGCCAGATTCTAATCAATACCGAGCGGCCATGACCGCCAACCGTCGCCTGCCATAGATTGGTCGCGAACGAGGGGATCAACAGCAGCGCCATCGCTGTCGGCATATCGAAAGCGACGGTTAAAAGCGCCAAGCTGACCGTCGGCAGGCCTAGCCCGGTCACTCCTTTAACCGTGCCAGCCAGCACAAAGGTGGCAACGATGGTAACAATAGAGAGCAGATCAAACATCGCGTAATTCTACAGCCAACCATTGCAGCGTGTAACTACCACTACTGGCTGAAAAATTCCGTATTAACCCGGATATTTGCTGTTTACTTCCGACTCGACCAAGCGCTGCAGCTGCTTGTATCCAAAGTTTACTAGCGGCTTACCGTTAACAAAAAAACCAGGCGTTTTGGTGACGCCAAGCTGCTGAGCATCGTCCAAATCTTGCTGGATATGCTTGGCAATCGACAGACTCTGCATATCCTTTTTGGCCCGATCCAGGTCCAGCCCGGTGTACCCCAACACCTCCCACAGTTTTTCAGGTTGAGGATTACCATGCTGCGCCCATAACGGCTGGGCAGCATAAACCTCTTCTAAGGTTTCCCAGTACTTATCTTGGAGCTTGGCGGCTTCAAGAATTTTAACAACATAGTCAGATCGCTGATGAAAAGGCGCGTAGCGCATCACCAGGTTTATCTTTCCTGGGTTGGCTGCCATCAATTTTTTTACAAAAGGATGAAATGACTTACAGGTCTCGCAGGCAGGGTCAAAGAACTCGACGATCGTCACCTTGGCATCGACGTCACCCGTGGTGGGTGAATAATAACGCTTTAGGGATGATGCCTGCTCGACCGCCTCAGAACCACCCGCCCCGCTGCGACTCTGATCAACGTATGCAGCAATCGCAAACAGGCATACCAAAAAGATCCCCACCGCAGGAATCAGAAACTTCTTATTCATCAACGCATCCTTTTAATCTTGATAACAAACTGCATTTTAAGGTTAATCAAGCTGCCAAAACACATATAAATCCAACAGCAAAGCGACAGTTTTAACTGTCGCCCTTTATCGACCTCGCTTTGCTTGAATTGTTCCAACGGCTAATTAATTCTTTGGTCTGGCAGAAAATGTGATTCACTTGATAGCCAAAGTGCTGAAGTGATTGCGCTTATCCAGTAAAGGCTCACTACACGGCCCCACATTCATAGGTAGCGGCAGGAAAATGAGCAAGCACAAGTACTAGGAACGATGATGTATAAAAAGCCCCTAGCTATCCGGCATAAAGCGCTAGCCTATGAGCTATAGCGATCTGGCGAGCAACCTTGCCGATCCCAGCCTCGCTCTATTCGCACTGCTGTTTCTGCTCGGCACACTGGCAGGATTTATTAGTGCTATCGCCGGTGCCGGCGGTCTCTTGGTACTGCCTGCTCTATTGACGCTCGGGCTCGACCCGCTCGCGGCGTTAGCCACCAACAAACTGCAAAATATATTTGGCACCGCCTCATCGATGTTCAACTATTTCCGTAAAGGACGTATTGAACTGCAAGGCATGCAGTGGTCGATCATCGCGGCACTGATCGGCTCAGGGCTGGGCACTTACTGCGTTCAACGGATCGATACAGCGTTACTGGCCAAGTTGATTCCACTGTTGTTGATCGTTATTGCACTCTACTTTTTATTCTCTCCGCGGGTCGGAGATACCGACGCCCCTGCGCGTCTGGGACAACGAAGCTTCGCGCTCAGCGCGGCACTGACCATCGGTTTTTACGGCGGTTTCTTCGGCCCCGGAATCGGCTCGCTGTTCGCCGTGGCGTTCGTGGCCGCGCGCGGCTACAACCTGGTTAAAGCCACAGCCCACACCAAGGTGCTTGTTTTCACCACCAACATCACCTCTCTGGTGCTGTTTATCAGTGCCAGCCAAGTGGTCTGGAGCATCGGTCTGTGTATGGCGGCAGGCCAGCTAATCGGCGCCCGGCTGGGGTCCAACCTAGTGATCACCAGGGGGGCTCGGCTGGTTAAGCCGATGATCATCTTCGCCACGCTTGCTCTGGCTGTGAAGCTGCTCTGGTTTTAGTTCTGGCATTAGCGGTGGTAACGCAAGACAGTTATAACGACTGCTGCATAAACTCCAGAAAGGCCCGGCTCGCTTTGGAAAGATAGTGACTTTTCTTCCATCCCAAGCCGATATGGAGAGGGATCGGCGGATCGAATGGCACCGCCACCAGCTCATCTTCCAGGTCTAGAATCATCGATAACGCGGTACTGATACCGACGCCGTTTACCACCAGCGACTTCAACAACTCGACCAGGTTGGTTTCAAACCGAATATCCAACGAACGGTTATTGTGGCGGCAATACTGACTCACCGCTTCGCGCAAGAAGTACCCTTCACGAAACAGCACCAACGGTTCATCACAAAATTGTTCCAGCGAGATAGCGTCACGTTCGGCAAAAGCATGATCGTGCGGTACACAGGCCACAACCTCCTCATCGAACAGCTCGACCACTCGAATCTGCTCGTGCGCCCGGTCGCTGCGGATCAGCGCCAGATCGAGCTCGCCATCGATCAGCATCTGCTGCAGTGAGGCGGTACCGGCTTCGATCAGGTTAACCCGCACCCCGGGATAACGGGTCTTGAACGCCGTTAACACCGTCGGCAGGTAGTAAGAGCTGAGCATACTGGGCGCGCCAAACTGCACCACTCCCGCTTCGACCCCTTTCAGCTCCAGCAGCTCGCGTTCGGCTTCGTGAACACACTCAAGAATCAGCCCGGCATGTTTGTAGAGCACCTGACCATCGGCGGTCAGCGTCATCTTCCGCTCCGCCCGGTTGATCAGTTTCAGCCCCACCTCATCTTCCAGCTTACGGATCGACATGCTCAACGCAGACTGAGCAATGCCCAGCCGCACGGCAGCCTGGGTAAAGTTACCGACCTGGGCCAGCTCGGTGAAATAACGTAATCGCTTTATATCCATAGCTATGACTAGCCTGTCACCTGTTATCAATTTTAGTGATTGAATTTATATAATCAATATATTGTACTTATCACCGGCCTCTCGCTACCTTTATCTACAAATAAATACGCCCCCAGCAGAGGTATGACATGAGTGATAACCGCACCCCGTTTCAGTGGGATGACCCCTTCTTCCTAGACGCCCAATTAACCGAAGAGGAGCGCATGGTTCGCGATGCGGCCCGCGATTACGCTCAAGGTCGTCTGATGCCCCGGGTGCTGGAAGCAAACCGCAATGAGGTGTTCGACGTCGAGATCATGCGTGAGCTGGGCGAGCTGGGATTGCTCGGCGCCACGCTTCCTGAAAAATACGGCTGCGCCAATGTCAGCTACACCTGCTACGGACTGG
>JBALWS010000196.1:0-5482 GCA_036960405.1 Halopseudomonas sp.
GGCAACAATCGGGATAAAGCAGAAAGATTATGCCAAGGCCGTAGATCATGCGGAAGCCACCCTGGCTCAAGCCGAGAATCACTTGGAAAGTCTCTATATCGCTGCGATGGCAAACTACCATCAAAATCGTTTCGAGAAAGCCTACAAGCAGATTGATAAATTATTAGTGCATGTTCCAGATCATAACCAGTCACTAAAGCTCAAAGCCGCTCTGGAGCTCAAACTGGGGTTAAAGGATGAGGCGACCACTACCTTTTCCCAGCTCAATGACGAGGCCTTTGAACTCAACGATGCCGAGCTGCTGGTGGCAGCCGGGATAGCCTCATTACAAACCGGCGACTATGAACAGAGCAAACGCCTTTTCCGGCAAGCAAGCTCGCTGAATAGTGATGATCCGCGAATCCATCTCGGACAGGCCTCCATCGCCCTGCACCAGGGAGACAGCGATACCGCCATAGCCGAACTGCTGCAAGCAACAAAAAAAGCACCGGAATCACAAAACACCACGATTGCGCTTATCATGAGCTACCTTCAAAACCAACAACCTGAACTAGCTATCAAGACCGCTCAACAGTTCTCGCAGGCCTATCCTCAAAGCCCCCATGGGCCAATGCTGAAGGGATTGGCCTATGTCATGAAAAGGGACTTTAACAATGCTGAAATCGCATTCGAGAGGGCACTATCAATCGAGCCTGGCAATCCCAGTGCCAGTTACAGTCTCGCCACTTTGGCCGAGGGGCAGAAGGATATTGCCAAGGCGCGCAGCCTGCATATGAATGTGGTTAAATATCATCCAGAGGATCTCAACTCCCTCCTTAAGCTGTTTTATTTTGACCTGCAGGCCGACAAACACCAGCAGGCGATGGGCTGGCTCAAGCAAGCGGTAGAAACCAATCCCGATGTGCTGCATCCTAAGCTTATGTTGGCGCAGCTCTACCTGAGATGGAATCAACCACTCCAAGCCCTCGCCATCTGCGAACAGGCACTGCCATCCTACCCAAACAATCCAGATTTGTTACTACTGGTCGGTGACGCCCAGCGGCTCAGCGGCCAGCAGGCGCAAGCCATCTACAGCTTCCAAAAGCTCAGCCAGCTAGCTCCTGACCAACTGCTTCCCCAGTACCGGCTGGCAACACTGTATAAGCAAACAGGCCAGCTTGCCGATGCTAGCAAAGCGGTAAACAGAGCCCTCTCCATTAACCCGGAGCATCTGGGAGCGCTGTTGCTGAAGGGTCAAATCGCCCTTAAGTCGGGAAATACCAAACAAGCCAGCAATATTGTGCAACGACTAGAACAAAGCGTCGCGGGTAATTCCTTTATTACCGAATTGCAGGCCCAGATTGCGTTCGCAAACCAGCGGCCTGCTGAGGCGGTCAAGTTATACCGAGAAGTGCTGTCACAACGTGAAACCAATGAGATCACCATTCAATTGGCTTACGCGCAATGGCAGCAACCCAAACGTCAAGAGGCCATCGATACGCTGGTACAGTGGATCAGCCGCTACCCCGATGACCTTCTCACCCTCAACGTACTGGCCAATTTTTATCTGTTTGAGGGTCAATGGGATAATGCACGGCGACAGTTCGAGCATATCGTAGCGCTCATGCCCGGCAATGCGCTGGCCCTTAACAACCTGGCCTGGCTACTGCTTCAAGAAGGACATGTGGATAAGGCGCTGCTCCATGCACAGCAAGCTCGTCAGCTAGCACCGAACAATCCAGAGGTATTGGATACCTTGGGTACAGTTCTACTCGAAAAGAACAATTATCCTGCCGCAGAACAGATTTTTGCGGATGCGGCAGCCCTGCTGCCGAAGGATCTTGAGATACAGCTCCACCTGGCTCAAGCGAGCGCTAAAGTTGGAAAAAAGGAGCACGCCGAACAGCTATTGACGAAGATTTTAAGCACGGAAAACAGTCAGACACCCTTTGCCTCTCGCGAAGCAGCCGAACATCTGCTTAACCAGCTCAGACAGACGACCACGCCGGGTAATTAGGCGCTTTGATTAGGAAGTTCGTTGTTGCCTAGCGAAGGCCCTACGGCCAATTTTACCGAAAAGGAATTGTGGCTGGGTTCTTTGGTGTTAAAAACTTGATCAAGCAAGCATGGTGCGACAGGCAGGTTATGATCACTGCCTGCCGTGACCTTTACCTTACGCGCAGCCGTCCACCACCCGCTTCAGGCTGCATGCGATGAATCTTGAGTCATGCTTATCTCCGTTAGCCTCAAGCTTAATCCGAATGCGTGTGGAGCTATCGCGTTCTTTCCCTCGATCTAAACGCCACTTTAATCTTTTCATCCCGATCCTGGTGAACCAGAGCCCGCGTGCGACGGGGACGCCGAGACGATCGAACCTATGCGTAATACCCACTTCGCGACACGCGCAACGTACAGGCCATTCGGATGATTGAGTACTGGCAGGTGTGTGCAGGCTTGAAAAATAACCGTTCTATATTGGTGCTTTGCGAAGTTGGACAGCCGCCTTTTTATGATTTCGAACTCCTCGGTCCGCTCTGCAAGCTACCGTTTCAGTTTCTTTGCGGCTTCGGTTACTCACCCTGAATCACGAGCGACGGGGACGGAGCTTTTTCAATGTAGCGCACCGCCAGTTATAGAGCGGAGGCTCAAAAAGACCGAGCTCTTAGACTGCTGCAGTTATGCCTGCTCTGGTGGCTAGCCTCAGTGCCTCTGTTTGAACTCAGGGATTATTGTTTACGTTTTACTTAGATAGCTATTGTGGACCTCGCTAAGCAATTTTACTCGCCTAGCCTGGTGTCGAGTAATGGTGCGACTTAACAGATTATCGCCAGCGGGGTATTTAGAGGGAATTATGAAGGCTGTTGCTGGAATGCTAAAACTGAAAGAGGGGGGGCAACTGCTAAAGCCTTTCTCCGGAAGAAGCTTAGGACATTACGCTCGTACTTGACTACACAGGCCCCAGAATACCGGCTAAATCGCCCATATTCTGGAGCAGCCATTAGCAAATTTTGTCTATGCTAACCGCATAAGAGTGTAACGGTTTTCAGCTATCCTCTTCTTTTTAGTCAAACCGCTAAATTGAATTATGCTTTCTTGCTGCGACGGCGCATTGCACCTATGCCAAGAAGGCCCGCGCCAAGAAGGGCCAATGATCCAGGCTCTGGAACCTTTACCGCGTCGAAAGTGGCACGGGTACGATGGTCAATACTCAGGGTGTAGTCTGTATCAGCATCAAGCGCAACGGTAGTCTCCGTAAATGTAAACGTGGTCAGCGCCGCGTTGTAAACCGTTGACCCCGTATCTAACTGGGAGCGAGATTGGTTAATTTCGCCGGGGGAAAAGTTAAAGATTCCGAGACCGGTGGAGTTATCTACGATAGAGATACTGAAGTTTAAGGAAGCGATGGCGTTCACATCGTCCTGGTGCAGGAGCACCTCGAGAAAGGGTGTGGCGTCAAAATTGAAGGTGATCGTCTCACCGTCATTGGCGAGGTTAAAATTGACCTGTGTACCGGTACCCACGGAAGAGTTGCCCTCACCGCTGTCCGTTACGCTGGTTTGGCCTTCGGCGGTAGAATTGGCCGTGACAGTACCTGCTACTGGCAGGCCTGTAATCAGCGCACCCAGTAGCTGGGTATCACCGCGAGCAAAGCTGCCCCCCACTGGCTCGGGTTGCTGGGTGTAGTCATCCTCAAGGATCGTTCCAAAACAGCCGGCCCCAACACAACTGAGGTTATCATCGATATTCCCCCCACCTGCGGTTGAGTCGAGAATGGTGTTGGCATCAAGGCCATTATTGGTGGTAAATGCGAAAGTGCTGGACGTGTTGCCTATGTCGATAGTGTCGAAATCGCTAACGTCAAACTGCCCTCCCCCCGACTTGGTAATAAAGAAATTATCAATCAATAGATCTGAATAGGCCTTCGCCCCAGCGTGGGCGGAGGTGTTTAAGCCGGCACCCAAGACAGCCATAGTGGCTACTGCCAAAGCTGTTTTTTGGAAAGTTTTCATAATGTCCCTTCCTGTTCTAGTGTTTGGTTTTTTGGTTTGGCCGACTGCGTTACAGCTGATAAGTACATTAGCATGAATTGAGCCAACAACAAGACAACAACATAAATTCAATAGGTTAAGCATCTACCGTTTATCCCATCCCGCTCTGCAGGGCAGAGAATGTAAAACATTCTGACACTACTTTTTAAGCAAGGTAGGCGCGGCCTAATAACACGCATAAAAGTTAAACTAAGTACATCCTAAGTAGAGCACAGCAGCCCAACTGGATGCAGTCTTGGCGGTGAGCCTAGCAAATGAGCGGCTTGCCTCCAGCTATAAGGCGGAAAGACCCGGTACTCAAAAGTATGATCCGTTCGGTATTATGATGCAGGGCTCTATCCATCCTATCGATAAGCCGATCAACAATGTCAGCATTCATGCCTTTTGGAAATTCCCGTATATCCACCTCAAAGCTCACATCCAAAACACGTTCTTTCATTCCTTCAAGTTACGCGACAGACCTGCTCATATAAGCACTCCAATCCTGTTGATTGAAGATATGCACTGCGAAGCCATCAAAATATGACGAGCAAAACCGCCCGACATCCAGACTTGCCGGTGTCAAAGCATGACGTTCGCTAACCCGGCCAATACCCGCAGATTACGTAACACCTAAGACGACATTCTGTAGACGGCCTTATCATAGCCACGCATAAACAGATTCCTGGACGCTTCGTTATGAACTGAGGGTAAACCGACTCACTTGAGAGCAACGATCACCCATACCAAACCAATACGTTGAAAAATATTTTCAATCCGCAGACTGTACAGCCAATGTTTTTACGCTCAGCTAACAGGGGTAATTACTTGGAGGTACTGCTCAAAGAGCGCTATTCTTCGTCGTTACTCTGTAATCGGCGATGTATATGTCAGAATCTAGCCCGCTTCTATCCCGTTCAACGCACGCGCTGAGCTTTGATGTCGAAGACTACTTTCAAGTCTCAGCGTTCGAAGGCCAGTGCCCTGTTGAAGGTTGGTCCACTTTCCCGTGTCACGTCGAAACGAATACCGAACGGCTGCTGGCCATTCTCGACAACAAAACGACTAAAGCAACTTTCTTTATTCTGGGGTGGGTTGCCGAGCGCCACCCTGAATTAATTAAAAAAATTGCGGCGGGCGGTCATGAAATTGCTAGCCATGGATACAACCACCAACGTATCAATCTACTATCCCAAAAACAGTTCCAAGAGGACATCCGCACCGCCAAGCAACTGCTTGAAGACCTGACCGGAGAAGAAGTTAAAGGCTACCGAGCACCCAGTTTTTCATTTTCGGAACAAACCCCCTGGACTTTTGATGCACTACTCGAAGCTGGTTACCGCTACAGTTCCAGCCTCAATCCGGTACCGCACGATCTTTACGGCTACAGCAACGCGCCTAGGACCTCGTTTCATTGGGAAAATGGCTTGCTGGAGATCCCTGTTACAACCTGTGCACTAATGGGACGCAGGGTC
>JBALWS010000197.1:0-3999 GCA_036960405.1 Halopseudomonas sp.
GGTCGGTGTCACACCCGATGCCACCGTGTGCCCCGATTGCTTGAACGAGCTGTTTAATTATAGCGACCGTCGCTACCGCTATCCGTTTATTAATTGCACCAATTGCGGCCCGCGCTACAGCCTGATTCGCCAACTCCCCTACGATCGGCCGCATACTACGATGGCGGCGTTTTCGCTCTGCGACAGCTGCAATAACGAGTACAGTAACTCTGCCAACCGCCGTTTTCACGCCCAACCCAACGCATGCGCCGACTGTGGTCCCCAGTTACGTTTGCATCGGCTCGATGGCGGAGAGATTGACACGCCCGATCCGATTGCCGAAACCCTGAGTCGAATCGAGCAGGGGCAGATTATCGCGATCAAAGGGATCGGTGGTTTTCATCTGGTTTGCGACGCCGCTAACGAGCAGGCGGTGGCCGAGCTGCGACGACGCAAGCAGCGCGATCAGAAACCCTTTGCGTTGATGGCCGCCAACCCTGCCTCGCTACGCCCTTGGGTCGAACTCAATTCCAGTCGGATTGCAGCATTGCAGTCGCTGGTGGCACCGATCGTACTCTGTCCCGCTATAGATCCGCAGGCTCTGCCTGGTATCGCGCCTAAGCTCGAATGGATTGGCGTAATGCTGCCGCACAGCCCGTTGCACTATCTGCTGTTCCATCAACACGCCGGCCAACCCGAAGGCTGTGACTGGCTTGCCGAGGCGCATGAGCTGCTGCTGGTGATGACCAGCGCCAACCCTAGCGGTGAACCACTGGTGACCGATAACGCTGAAGCGTTCAAACGGCTCGGCGGCCTGGCCGATGCGATCCTGCTGCACGACCGCGAGATCCATATCCGTTGCGACGACTCGGTGGTTCACGGTGGCTCTGTCGGTCAGACCGGTGCTGACAGTTCGAAGACACCGGCGCTGATCCGTCGTGGCCGCGGTCTGGCCCCGCAGGTGATTGCGCTACCGGCCGAGTGGAGCGAGATGCCGTCGGTGCTGGCCACCGGTGCGCTGTTGAAAAATACCGTCTGCCTGACCAAAGGCAATCGGGCTTACGTATCGCAGCACATCGGTGATCTGGATAAGGTCAGTTGTTGCCGAGCGCTGGAAAGCACTGTCGAGCATCTATGTCGCCTCTTTGATATCACGCCGCAGTGGGTTGTGCACGATCTGCACCCGGATAATTTCGCCAGCCAGTTTGGCCAGCGTTATGCCCAGCAACACGAGCTGCCGGTCATGGCTGTACAGCACCACCACGCGCACATCGCCGCCGTTATCGCCGAGCACAGCGCCGAGTCTACTATCAGTGAAAGGCAGCAAGCACTGCTCGGGCTGGCCTTGGACGGTTTCGGCCTCGGTGACGATGGCACTTTGTGGGGCGGTGAGCTGTTACGTTTGCAGGGCGCGAGCTTTGAGCGCTTGGGCCGGTTCAGTTCGCTGGCACTGCCCGGAGGCGACCGTGCCGCTCGCGAGCCTTGGAGGATGGCAGCCAGCGCGCTGTTTGCGTTGGGTCGTAGTGATGAGATTGAGTCGCGTTATGGCGATCAAGCTGGCGCCGCAACCATCGCCCAGATGCTGCAACGAAATATTAACAGTCCGCCCACCAGCAGTGCGGGGCGTCTGTTCGATGCGGTGGCTGGGATCTTGGCGATTCAACCGCTGGCCGATTACGAAGCCCAGCCGGCGATGATGCTCGAAGGCCTGGCGCAGCGTTACTTGGTAGAGCATGCCTGGCCCGATGAGGTCGAGCTGATCGTGATATCGACGGCCGGGGAGCTCGATGCATTGCCGCTGCTGGCGCGCTTGTTTGAGCTCCATGATCAGGGGCACGCGCTGGGTTACTGCGCGGCGTTGCTACATGCTCAACTGATCGATGCGCTGGTGCGCTGGGTTGAGCACCATAACCGGCAGGCGCAACTGCAAACGGTGGTGCTGGCCGGTGGTTGTTTTTTGAATCAGCTGCTCAGCGATGGCGTCGAAAGACGCTTGCAACAGCAAGGATTAAACGTACTCAGGGCCAATCGGTTGCCCTGTAACGATGGTGGTTTGAGTCTCGGTCAGGCTTGGCTGGCGATGATGCAGCATGACGAAGTAGGTAGTAGATAACTATGTGTTTGGCGATTCCGGTACGGATAGAGCAACTGCTTGATGATGACACCGCGTTGGCGGATATCGGCGGGGTAAAAAAAGAGGTCAATGTGGCGTTGATCGATGACCTGACGATCGGTGATTACGTCATCCTACATGTGGGTTACGCCCTCAATAAGATCGACCCCGAGGAGGCCGCAAAGACGCTGGCGATGTTTGCCGAGCTCGACGATGCGGCTAAGTTGGAGTCGATCGAGGCCTCGTCATGAGCGGCGGCATGAAGTATGTCGACGAGTTTCGCGACGGCAAACTGGCCCGCGATATCGCCGCGCAGATCCGTCGTGAAGTCGACCCCAAACGTACCTATAGTTTGATGGAGTTCTGCGGTGGCCATACTCATGCGATCTTTCGTTACGGTATTCCCGACCTGCTACCCGACAATGTCAAGATGATCCACGGGCCGGGCTGCCCGGTCTGCGTACTGCCGATCAATCGGCTCGATGCCGCGATCGAGCTGGCCAGCCAGCACGGCGTCATCCTCTGCTCTTACGGCGATATGATGCGAGTGCCGGGCTCACGCAAGACCAGCCTGCTCAAAGCCAAATCGCAGGGCGCCGATGTGCGGATGGTTTACTCCTGTTCGGATGCGATCAAACTGGCGCAGCAGCATCCCGACCGCCAGGTGGTGTTCTTTGCCATCGGCTTTGAAACCACCACACCGCCGACCGCGTTGGTGATCAAGCAGGCGCAGAAGCTGGGGCTGAAGAACTTTAGCGTGTTCTGCAACCACGTGCTGACGCCAGCGGCGATCAGCAATATCCTTGAATCTCCCGAAGTGCGCGAGCTAGGCGTGTTGCCGCTCGACGGCTTTATCGGCCCTGCGCATGTTTCCACCGTGATCGGTGCGCAGCCGTACCGCTACTTTGCCGAGGAGTACCAGAAGCCGGTGGTGATCGCCGGTTTTGAACCGCTGGACGTGTTGCAGGCGATTCTTATGTTGGTGCGCCAGCTAAACGAGGGCCGGGCCGAGGTTGAGAATGAGTTCTCCCGTGCGGTCACCGAACACGGCAACCAGAAAGCCAAGGCGATAGTGGCCGAGATCTTTGAGATGCGCCGATCGTTTGAGTGGCGTGGCCTCGGTCTGGTGCCGTACAGTGCCTTGAAAATTAAAGCCGCCTACGCCGAGTTCGACGCCGAGCAGCGCTTTACCCTGACCCAGCGCAGCACTCAGGAAAATAAAGCCTGCGAGTGCGGTGCGATCCTGCGAGGGGTCAAAACCCCGCGTGACTGCAAGCTGTTTGGTAAACAGTGCACCCCGGAGAACCCGTTGGGCTCGTGCATGGTCTCCAGCGAAGGAGCCTGCGCTGCGCACTACAGTTATGGCCGTTATCGCGATGAAAAGCCTACCAGCGATAGCATCGCCACCGATATTACCCATTAAGGTTTAGTCATGAGTAAACGCAGTTACACCAGCAAACTCGATCTAATCAACGGTCGAGTGGAGATGATTCACGGCAGTGGTGGCAAGGCGATGGCGCAGTTGATCGACGAACTGTTTGTGCGCGCCTTCTCCAACCCGATGCTCGAGCAGATGAACGACCAAGCCGCTTTCGATCTGCCTCCCGGCAGGGTGGTGATGGCGACCGACGCGCACGTGATCTCGCCATTGCAGTTTCCCGGTGGTGATATCGGCAGTTTGTCGGTCCACGGTACCGTTAACGACGTGGCGATGTCGGGCGGCACAGCATGCTATTTGTCGGCGGCTTTTATCCTTGAAGAGGGTTTCGCGTTAGCGACACTGGCGGAGATCGTCACTTCGATGGCCAAGGCCGCCGAGCAAGCAGGTGTGCCGATTGTCACCGGCGATACCAAGGTGGTCGAGAAGGGTAAAGGCGACGGCTGCTTTATCACTACCACCGGCATCG
>JBALWS010000197.1:4009-5449 GCA_036960405.1 Halopseudomonas sp.
ATAAGGTGCTGGTGTCGGGGACTCTGGGTGATCACGGCGTGGCGATCATGTCGCTGCGCGAAGGCTTGAGCTTTGAAACCACCATCGAGTCGGACTCGCAGGCGCTTAACGATCTGATTGCGGCGATGATCGAGGTCGTGCCCGAGATAAGCTGTCTGCGCGATCCGACCCGTGGCGGCTTGGCAACCACACTCAACGAGATCGCCCAGCAGTCCGAAGTCGGGGTACAGATCTATGAAGCCGAGATTCCGGTTAAACCGCAAGTCAGCGCCGCCTGTGAGTTCTTAGGTCTCGACCCGCTGTACGTCGCCAACGAAGGTAAACTGGTGGCGTTCTGCCCGGCGGATAAAGCCGAGCAGCTGCTGGCGATAATGCGTGCCCATCCCAAGGGGCAGGATGCGGCGATCATCGGCGAGGTGGTTGAAGACAGTCACTGCTTCGTGCAGATGGAGACCAGCTTTGGCGGTAATCGGATGGTGGACTACATAAACGGTGAACAGCTGCCTCGCATCTGTTGATGGTGGTTCTCAGCTTTCATAGCGTCGTTGGAAGGTTGCTCAGAAATGCTCACGTACAACTGTACGCTCCGCTTTCTTCGTAACCTTCCGCTTAACTCTGAAAGCTGAGTTCTCACCCTCAATGTTTGAAAAGTGCTTGAAATGTGGGTGGTCGTAGATCAATAGTTAGCAGGGAACTGCATCCTCCCTGCTAAACCGATGCTGACGCGACTGACAAAAGCCCGAAGGGGCGAGGCAGGAGCCGAGCTGGACAGCTGAGGCAGGAAGCCGAATCTGACCACTTCAGTTGTGTTGGCATAGCGCCGCAGGCGCGTACCCGTAGGGCGGTTTGGTGGGAAAGCATTTTTTGGTTCGTTTTTGTTGCGACAAAAATGAACGCGCTCGAGAGGCGCGCAATAAATAGTACCTAATAAAAAATAATATCGTTATAAACTAGTAGCTTACAAAAGATATCCAATGCGAATTCTATTCCTAACCCACAGCTTTAACTCCCTCTCCCAGCGTCTATACGTCGAACTGACCGAGCGTGGCCACGATCTGTCGATCGAGTTCGATGTCAACGATGCGGTGGCCGAACAGGCGGTAGAGCTGTTCCATCCCGAGCTGATCGTGGCGCCGTTTCTTAAGCGGGCGATTCCCGAATCGATCTGGCGCAACCATCGTTGCATCATCATCCACCCTGGTATCAAAGGCGATCGAGGCCCTTCGTCGGTTGATTGGGCGATCATGCACGACGAAGCGCAGTGGGGGGTCACCTGCCTGCAGGCGGATGCGGAGATGGATGCGGGTGATATCTGGGCCAGCGAGCCGTTTGCCATGCGCTCTGCGAGCAAGAGTAGCCTGTACCGCAACGAGGTCACCGATGCAGCGCTGGCGGGATTGCTGCAAACCATAGCGCGGCTTGAAGAGGAAGGTTTTCCCC
>JBALWS010000198.1:0-5269 GCA_036960405.1 Halopseudomonas sp.
CGACATGGTGATCAGCAACGGCGACGGTTCGCACTCCTACACCGGCCGTGACGACGACATCATCACCTCGGCTGGCTACCGGATTGGACCGGCCGATGTCGAGAATACGCTGCTCGAGCACGCGGCGGTGACCGAGAGCGCGGTAGTCGCCAAGCCCGACGATAAACGGGGTTCGATCGTCAAAGCCTACGTAGTGATCCGCACCGATCTTGACGCTTGCGACGAACTGGCTGCCGAGTTACAGACGTTTGTCCGTAACCGCCTATCGACCCACTCGTTCCCTCGCGAGATAGCGTTCGTCGACGAGCTACCTAAAACACCTAGCGGCAAGCTGCAACGTTTTCTACTACGCCAACGCGCTGAAAAAGAGCCGGTCAAGGCGTAACGAATAAGTTAGGTACGACAGGCCTACCCTGTTCTAGGGTAGGCCTAGCTCTTTTATTTTTTAGCCATTGATTCCAGCATTTTATTGACCGCGGTCAGATGCTCGGGTTCGTTGTGGCACATTCCCTGGAAGCAAGCGCACAGATCAAGAAAATCCTTCAGCTCCATCCTCTGAGCCATCTTCATCAAGCGTTTGGTCAGACGTGTGGCTTTTGGCGGCTGACTGGCGATACGCTCGGCCAGCTTCATCGTCGTCGGCAGCAGCTGATCAGCGGCGGTGACGTCCATCACAATACCCAGTTCCTTGGCTTCTGCGGCATCGATGATGCGACCGGTCAGGGTCAGTTCGAATGCACGCTGATAACCGATCAAGCGCTGCATCAACCAGGCCCCCCCGTCACCGGGAATGATACCGAGATTGAGGAAGGTCTCGCCAAATTTGGCCTTATCGGAAGCGATACGGATATCGGCCATGTTGGCCAGATCGAAGCCCGCACCGATCGCAGGTCCATTCACCGCTGCAATGACAGGCACTTCTACCGCCTGCATCGCCAGAGGAATCCGTTGAATGCCCTGTCGATAACGCTGCTCACACTCAGCCACATCGCCGGCAAAGTCACCACCGCGCTCAGCCATATCACGAATATTACCGCCGGCACTAAATGCCGACCCAGCACCGGTGATCACCAACACCGACACGTCATCTGCCTGGTTAACCCATTGCGCCGTCGTGACGATATCATCGATCAGATTGGACCCGGTCAATGCGTTACGTAGATCGTGACGATTGAGCGTCAGCGTCGCTACGCGTCCTTCTAAACTTAATAACGCATCACTTAACTGTGGTAAATGGCTCATGCTTGAACCTCCTGTTCAACGATCACTCGAACATCTGCAACCGCGTAGCCATCGCAATAGCCAATAGCAGGGTGAGGTCCAGCTCGGCAATCTGTGGATGGGCATCGACGAAGCTGGACACCTTCATCAGTAGATCCAGCAACGGCTCTTTATTCACGGCAGCTTCACTACGACCCCTTCTGGATATTACGGGCTTTGATCAGCTTTAGCGTGAAATACCGCAGCTATAATATGCAAAAAAGTGTGATTACGCCGCTAAGTTAGGCTGTTATCAAAACGGCAAATGTCGTTAACATAGAACCCAACAAGAGCCACTCAGGGCAAAGCTTTGCAACAGGCTCGATTAACCGTTGCGATACCAGCGTTCGTGGTCAATTATAGGGGGCAAAATACCAGGTTATAAATTTAGCTCGCTTCATATAGCAATTACAAAACAGTACGTTATGATTATCACTTTGTAGCAAAAAACGTGATGATTGATGTTTCTTAAGGACGACAGCTTGATACAGGGCAGTGCTTCGTTATGCTAACGCTAGACCAGGCTATTTCTGAGGCGGTAAACGCCTTATGCCAGCAGCTGAAAGCGTTCCAACCAGATGCTGCGAGGCAGTACCCCTACCGGTTGCAACAACCTCTCACAGTCAGCGGTGAGCTTGACCTGACCGACTGGTTAGCGTCGCAGCGGCAGTTCCCTAAATTTTTCTGGCGCAGCCGTGATCAGCGTTTTCAAACCGCAGCATTGGGTATCGCAGCCCAATATACCGGCGAGCAAGCATTCGAGCAGTTAGCGACCAGCAAAGCGCGTCAATCCAAGCTCCGCTATTACTGGCTATCGGGTTTCGATAACAGCGATTCCAGCCCGTCAGAGGTAGCCCAACAGCGGTTATTTTTGCCCCAAATCGAGCTTTACCAGCAACACGACCAGCTGTACCTCAGTGTCACCCTAAGCTGCGCTGCCGACTTGGCGGAGATCGAGACACAGCTGGGGCGACTACAACGCGTTAGTCCGCTCAACGCCCCCTCTTTGACGGTGTTACAGCGGCACGACAGACCCAATTTTGACCAATGGCAACAGGCGATAAGCGATGCCAAGAGAAGTTTTAAAGAGGGCCACCTTCAAAAAGTGGTACTGGCACGCCAAAGCCAGCTTGAATGTCAGCAACCGCTAAGTTTTTGGTCGCTGTTCAAACGTTGGCAGCGCGCATCGGTCAACAGCTACCAGATCGGATTCCAACCCTCGGCAGACAAGGGCTTTATCAGTTTTACTCCAGAGCGGCTATTTATGCGCGACGGACGAACCCTCTGTACCGAAGCCGTCGCTGCAACTCTACCCCGCTCTAACGATAACCAGCTGGCACGGGAGCAAGCTCAAGCACTACTCAATGATACCAAGAGCCGCCACGAACACGATCTGGTGGTGGTTGAAATCGGCGCTAAGTTAGAAGCACTAGGAGTAAAGCTTGGGCAAGGTTGCGGCACCAGTCTGTTAAAGCTGGTGGGACTACAACACCTGCATCAACCGATCCAAGGCCAACTGCCCGAGCGCGACATGGACGCTCAGTTGTTATCGACCTTGCACCCCACCGCCGCAGTTGGCGGTTTGCCTGCGGAAAATGCACGCCAATTTATCAGCCAACACGAACCCTTTCAGCGAGGTTGGTACGCAGGTTGTTGCGGTTATATAGGTCCAGAAAAAACCGAACTAGCGGTGACCATTCGTAGTGCTGAGGTCGATGCTACACGGCTGACCCTCTACGCGGGGGCGGGTATCGTGCCACAATCCGATCCGCTATTGGAATGGCAAGAACTGGAGCAGAAAATAGCCTTGCCCCTATCACTATTCGATCAACAGTCTTGCGTTGATTCAGACTCTTTGGATCCCGATGCTTTCAACCCATCAAGCCTCGCTTAACCAGCTCTGGGCATCGCTGCTGCTCGAAGAGTTTGTCCGACGCGGCGTTCGCCACATCTGTCTGGCGCCCGGATCGCGTTCAACGCCATTGGTGATGGCACTAGCACAACAGCCCAAACTACAACTGCACCACCATTTTGATGAGCGGGGGCTAGGTTTTTTAGCCTTGGGGATAGCCAAAGGAGAGCTATCCACAACATGCTCGGCCCCTCCGGTCGTTATTATCACCACCTCCGGCACCGCAGTGGCCAACCTGTATCCGGCGGTGATAGAAGCGGCCCAAACCGGGTTGAAGCTATTGGTAATCAGCGCTGACCGGCCACCACGGCTGCATAACTGCGGTGCCAACCAGGCGATCGATCAAACCGGGCTCTTTGCCCGCTACCCACGCCATAGCCTCTACTTGCCGCCTCCCAATGTAGAATATCCTGCGGATACGTTGCTGGCGCAAGTGTCCAACGCCGTCGCCAGTGTCTGCGACAGCAGCGGTGGCGTCGCGCATATCAACTGTATGTTTGACGAACCGCTCTATCCCGGTGATGACACTCAAGATTTCCGCGACTATTTGTCACCCATCACCGCTTGGCTCTGCAGCGAGCAGCCCTACCCGATTGAGCCACCAACAAGCCCGAGTATGAACCCCACTCGCCCCAGCAAGGATCAATGGCGGCAATTCTACTCCCAACCAGGGATAATCGTGGTCGGGGCGCTCACCGATATAGCCAGTGCCAAAACGGTTAAGATACTGGCTCAAACGCTCGGCTGGCCGCTGATCGCCGATATACAATCGCAACTCAAAACCGACCCCGACTGCCTCGGGCTGATCGACTTACTGCTGTGCCACGAGAGCGCGGCTGAACAACTCAAACAGCCTAAGCATCTATTACAATTCGGCAATCGACTGGTTTCAAAACGGTTGCAGGCTTTTATTGAGCAACAGCCGTGGCAGCAGTTCTGGTTGGTACACCCTGGTGAGGTGCCGTTAGCACCCGGTCGCAACAGCAGTCATTTTTTCTCGGCTACGGTGATTGATTGGTGCAGTCAGGCATCATTAGAAACAGCTCGGCCACAACACGAACCCGAGCAATCCAACCCGTCACTGCTGGAGCTACAACGCTCGCAGGCCCAACAATTAGCCAGACAATACTCGGTCGCAAACCACCCCGAGTTGAGCGAGCTGGCGGTGGCTTATCAATTGCTCGCGAACTGTCCAGATGAGAGCTGGTTGATGGCGGGTAACAGCCTCAGCATTCGCTTGCTGGACCTGATCGGCGGTAACCTATCGAGTACTCCCAAGATCTTCGCCAACCGCGGTGCCAGTGGTATCGACGGTCTGGTCTCGACTGCACTGGGCTGCGGTATGGGTTGCAATCAGCCCGGGACACTACTGCTAGGCGACTACTCGCTGCTGTACGATCTCAACGCCCTGGCACTGTTGCGCGAGCACGCCTTACCGCTGGTCATCGTGGTACTCAACAACGATGGCGGTGGCATTTTCCGAATGCTACCGGTAGCCGATGAAGCGCTACGTCAACAGCACTACCAACGCCCGCACGGCCTTGATTTTGCCGACGCGTGCAAGATGTTCAGTATCCGCTACCATCGGCCTGCTACTTTGAGTGACTTTATCGACCAATACCGTCAGGCTCTGACAACCACAGGTCCCAGCCTGATTGAGATCAACGTCGACGCCCAACAGACCGAAGCTGAGATTCGCGCGCTGACGAAGTAAACACCACTCCATTCCACTAGCAATAATTATTGAGCATAACGAGCCAACCATGAAATACGGACTGACCGACCAACAACTTACCGCGCCGATCGAATGGCACGACCACAGCCAACAGTTCGACGATATTCGTTACCACAAGGGCGAAGGGATCGCCAAAATCAGTATCAACCGACCCCAGGTCCACAATGCCTTTCGCCCCCAAACCGTACGTGAAATGCAAAAAGCCCTGGAGGATGCCCGCTACGACAGCGACATCGGCGCCGTGATTCTGACCGGTGAAGGCGACAAGGCGTTCTGCTCGGGCGGTGACCAAAGCATTCGCGGCACCTCCGGTTATAGCGACGGTGAAGGCACCGAGCACCTCAACGTGCTCGATTTTCAGC
>JBALWS010000199.1:0-5122 GCA_036960405.1 Halopseudomonas sp.
TGGGTTGGACAGCTTAGCGGACATCGCTGTGACTGCCGATATCGGCGGCTCAATCTACTTTGGTTTTACCCCAATAAAATGGACCATTAACTCAGTCCGGTTGTCCTGTTTCCAAAGTCCACCGGACTGACATAGCCTAAGTAGCCATGGCGGCGCTTTCGATTGTAGAAACACTCGATGTAATCGAATATATCGGCCCTGGCTTCGTCTCGCGTAAGATAGCGGCTGAAATTCACACGTTCACGTTTCAGGATACCAAAGAAGCTTTCAACAGCGGCATTATCGTAGCAGTTTCCTCGCGCGCTCATGCTGCATTCGATACCGTTCCTGTCTAGCTCACTCCGGTAATCATCGCTTGTATACTGGGCCCCACGATCAGAATGATGTATTAGCCCTTCACTGGCCTCTCTATGCCCTAGGGCCATCGCCAAGGCATCCAAAGCAAGGTGTCGGCTGATCCATTGGCTCATTGACCATCCGATGATCCTGCGTGAATACAGATCCATTACTACGGCCAAGAACAGCCATCCTTCCTGAGTGGCGATATAGGTGATATCGGATACCCACTTACGGTTTGGCGTGGTACTCGTGAAGTCCTGTTTCAGCAGGTTTGGGGCGGTCGGATGCTTTGGATCTGCCTTGGTCGTGACCCTGTAACGTCGTTTTGGACATCCTTTGAGTCCGGCCTGGCGCATAAGCCTGGCGACCTTGTTCTTTCCACAACGATAGCCTTCTGCCTCCAGTTCAGCGCGTATTTTCGGCGCCCCGTAGACACTTTTACTTGCTGAATGAAGCCGAGCTATCACCTTGGTTAGCTGTCGGTCTGACTGATCTCGCTTGCTTTCTGGCAGGGATAATCAGGCATAAAAACCGCTTCTGGCAACATTGAGCAGGTCACACATCATCCGAACTGGATAGCTGTTGCGGTGTCGGGCGATACACGAGTATCTCACTCGGACTCCTTGGCGAAGAACACCACCGCACTCTTTAAAAAATCCCTCTTTTTCTTAACCTTAGCCAGCTCCTGCTTGAGCTTTGCTATCTCGTCATTGGGGTTTTTACTTTTGCCGAGAAAAGCATCATCGCCCAGAAGTCTGAACTCATCACGCCACCTTGCAAGTTGTCTGGCACTAATTCCCAGTTCGCTACACACGGCTTTGTCGGTATTGCCGTCTTCACTAGCTCGCTTGAGGGCCTCTCGTTTAAACTCTGGGCTGTAACGTCTGTAGCCCTTCGCTGTGGTCATAACACACCTCCCGATGCAGATCTCCTGCATCAATTTTAGAAGTGTCCACAAAACTGGGGTAGGACCTACTTAGCGGCCATCAAGCTCGAGGAACTGTAGGTAGCAGATCAGTTCGCTTTGAGCCTCCCAGCATGAATGGAATTCAAACTGTTGATGTACGTGGAAGCCATCGCTGTCCGACGATAGAAGCTTATTGAGAGGTTATCCAGCTTCTGCTCCTGCGCCCGGTGCCGACATTTTAGAGTAGGGTGACCAAGTGTTGAATTCAGAGTCTTTTCTCGATAGTAAAAATTTTAATTACAGTCATTAAGTTCTGAACGTTGAGGCTAGATGATTGAGATTCTCTGCTTGGCCGCTAACCTCAGCAGTGGTCTGAGCGACCTGCTCCATCGCCATTGAGGTCTGTTCAATGCCGGAAGCCATCTCACGAATATTGTGATCCGCTTCGCTGATATGGCTATTTTGATTCTGCATGGTCGCGTTGATCTCGTTGCTGGCCTGAGTTATTTCGTCCACAGCGGTAACAATTTTGTCAAAACTCGCCCGGGTTTGCTGGATCACTTTAACGCCCTGATCGACACTCTCGGATGTCGATGTCATATCAGCCTCGGTCTTATGAACTTCCGTGGCCAGTGTCGACACTATCTGTTCGATCTCCACCGTGGCGTTCCGGGTACGTGAAGAGAGGGTTCGTACTTCATCGGCCACCACAGCAAAACCTCGCCCTTGCTCTCCCGCTCGAGCGGCTTCGATGGCTGCATTGAGTGCCAGCAGGTTGGTCTGCTCGGCGATAGCAACAATCGTCTCGGTGATCGCGTTAATATTAGCTGCCGACTCACCCAGATTTTTAATTGCACCGGCCAGGTTGTTTACCCGCTCCTTAATGTGAAGAATGCTCTGACTGCTCCGATCAAGCTCCTCTTTGCCTTCATGGGTCGAGCGCCCCGCTTCTTGAGCCTGTTGGCTAGCCATATCCACCAGCATCATCACCTGTTCCGATTCGGCTGCCATCCTGCTTACCGCATTACGAACAGTCTCGGCCTGCTGAGCTTGCTCGGTAAAGGTGGCGGACAACTGCTCGGAGGTGGCGGCAAGCTCGGTATTGGCACCCGCCACCGAGATAGCGTTGCTTTTCACTTCTCCAATCAATTGTTGAATCCGAATAATAAAGCTGTTGAAGTTATTGGCCATATCGGCCAGTTCATCATTAGATTTGAGCTGTAGTCGCTTGGTCAGGTCGCCCTCACCGCTTTCATTCAGCTCGACCACGGCCTGGTTGATCTGCTCGAGCCCGGAGCAGATAGACCGACTCACCAGCCAGCCCAGAAGAACAGAAATCAGCACGCCGGCTAGAATGGTGATGCCCAACAATCTGGTTGCCAGGTTGGCAGAATCCGCAGCGGACTTTTTGGATAACGCTATTTCCCGGTTAACCTCTTCGGTCAGCTGGTTCAGCAGGGCAGACATCTGCCGCTCGGCCTGTTCCAATCGGCCGGTTACTTCCCGCTCGTTGGCTTCGAGTTTATCGACGATAGGGATGACATAGTTCTGCACCTTGACCAGGTTACGGCGGGAAACTTTGGTGTACTTGATGGCGCTCTTGAGCAGTCTGGCGTGTTTTTTATGATCTTCGGTGGCGTTAACTTTGGCGGCCAGTTTGTAGGTTTTGTTGAGTTGTTTATAAACGCCTTTGAGTAGCGATCCCAGTCGCTTATCGTGGACTTGGTAGCCTTGGTACCAACGACCGAAATTACTCTCATCGACACTGGAGACACCTTTGAACTTGGCGTTGTACTTGGCTGAATCTTCTAGATTCACCAACCAACGCCCTAGCTCTACATCGATACCGAGCAGGAAGGTTTTGAGGTCGTAGACCACAGTATCGAAGGTAAAATTAAAGTGGGTTAGTTTTTCATGCGTTGCAAGCAGGTCTCCCGAAGCGCTCTTGAGACTTTCGAACTCAACTAGCACTTGCTGAGCCAGCTCCAAGGTACGCCCTTGTGCTGCGGGCACCATAATCTGCATATGCTCGGTATCTATCCGGTCACCGGCGTAGTCCTTAAATGCCTGCGATTCGCTGCCGTTAATTAGCATGGCTATCGCTACGTCGATATCGTTCAGCGTGTGGGCGAGTTCATCGGCGTTTTCTTGAGAATGTGTCAAACCGATCATATGCTTTCGGCTAAGCGAAATACTGTGCTCAATATCATTGAGCAACCGGCTGGTAATATCTTTGACAGGAATCTTCTTATCGATCACCTCTTCGGCACTGCGGGTGACATCCTGAACCATCAAAATACCGGTCCCACCAGCCAGCAGGACGATTAGGCATAGGCTGAAAAAACCTAAAGTCAGTTTGTTTTTGATCGTCATGCGCATTTTGTTCACCACTACTGCCGTTTATAAAAATGAGCCGGGGCAACCAAGTCCCGGCTGTATTGCTTACTCAGTGGCCTTTGCCGTGTTCAGCACCTTCTTCGCCTTCTTCGCCCTCTTCGGATTCTTCATGCTCCAGTAGCTCACCTAGCTCTTCTCGAGCTTGCTCAAGAAGGCTGTGATCGGGATTTTGTTGGTAGGCTTTCAGCAAGCTGTGGGCCGTGGCTGGGTGTACGATCATGTCGTAGTACGCCATTACCTTGGAGAAATGATCGAAATCATCAAGCGCAAACCCTTTGTCATTAAAAGCCTCACCATGGGCCCAGGATTCTTCAAGTTCTTCCGGTGATTGAGTCAGCATCTGCGCGGTGCTGGAAGAGGTTATTTCTAGCAGCAATTTTTCATTGTCGTGAAAACCATGCGCGGCTTCGGCAACGATTTCAGCAGCTTGCTTGACCAGATGTTCGGTCTCTTCGATCGCCTTGGAGATATCCTCCCGCACGATGGGACCGATCGCCTCTTCAACGGCTTCCCGGAAATGCTCCTGCTCGGATGCTTGTGCGACAACGGGCATGCCAAGAGCTAGCACCAAGGTTGATGCAGCTGACAGTGTGAGTAATTGTTTGATCATATGAACCTCTACTTCGATTAATGGTTTAGATTGATTTAATACGGTTTTTAGTGACCCTGTAGGCAGTTTTTATCCATATGCCCAGGACCTTGGCAACGCTTCTGTTTTTCCCCCCAGAAGGTTTTCAGATAAGCGATGGCGGCTAGCGCGTCGGTTTCACTCAGAGTGCCCTTCCACGCCGGCATCTTGTCGGTACGGGGTGAGCCGTCCATGATGGTCTTTACCAATTGTTCGTCGGTGTGGTGCCAGCCGTGCATCGAGCCATTCAGCGCCGGAGCAAACAGAAAGCCTTCAGTGGTTAGCCCTTCGATGCTGTAGGTTTCCCCCACGGCTTCGATACCGTGGCAGCTTTGGCAGTTGGTCTGGTAGATCTTCTGACCGGTCATTTCCTGGGCTGTTACCGGTTGCGCTTTGGGCGGAAGCGAATTCCAACTTTTTCCCTTGTTTTGACTTTCTAGCAGTTCCCCTCTCTGGCTTAACCCAACCAAGCGTTGACCGTTCCCAGAGACCGCGAGATCGAGCAGTACCTGCAAACCGAAGGCGTTATAGATTTCACGCCACTGCATATCGGACTCATTTGCCACTAACAGTCCTTGGCCGACGATGAAAGCAAAGACACGCCCCTGGTGAGTCACGACCGTGGTCGCTGGAGAGGGAAGTGATTTCAGCCAAGTCTCGCCGCTGTCTTGGCTGACAAAAAAGCCTTGTTCACTGGCAGCATAAAGCCGATTAATCTCAGTGCTCGATGCCGCTAGTTTTAATAGTTTTGGTGGCAATGCCCCAGCTTTTTCCCAGCTTTCACCGCCGTCATGACTTACTTGTAAGCCGCGATGTACGCCATAGATTCGTTTGGGGTCGACGGTGCTGAT
>JBALWS010000200.1:0-5121 GCA_036960405.1 Halopseudomonas sp.
CAACACTGGCAGTGTTGAGGTCAGCGGTTCGATCCCGCTAGGCTCCACCAATTTAAAACCCAGTAACCACAAGGGTTATAGCAAAAAAGGTCAACTTCTAAAGTTGGCCTTTTTTAATGGTTTTTAAAATCTGGGGACACTTTTGGGGACACTTTTTTAATCATCTTTTCACCCTAATTCTCACTTCGCTTGATAGCATCAATATCCATAGTCTTTACTCAGGCTCCAGCTTTTCTTCGCCTTGCCTGTCTTCAGTGGCAATCGTGCGGCGTAGGGCGTCGGCTAAATAGCTGCGGGCTTGGTTCGGCGCACCACCTGTCACCACCCCCGGGTTGAAGCCATTGTATTTGGAGTACTCACCCATAATCCAGCCCATGACTTCGACATAGGTGTTCACGTCAGGAGCTAAGAACTTGTTGATTTACATCAATTCAGGGTTTTGCATTTTGGCGGAAATAAACCTAACCTAAATTAATGTTTTGTGAGTTGTTTTCGAGCAAGCCTATTCTTCAGATTAATACTCAATTATAGTCAATATGACTGTGATGCTTGTTACATTACTTATCCTTATATAGGAGCTTGAATGAAACTTGGCGCATTTCTCATGCCAACACATCCTCCAGAATGTTCAGTAAGGTCAGGCCAGCTATGGGACCTGCACGATCTTCAGCGGCTCGATGTGCTGGGTTTTCATGAGGCATGGATCGGGGAACATTTCACCGCTACTTGGGAGCCCTGTCCGGCCCCCGATCTACTGATTGCCCAAGCGCTGCTGCTTACAAAACAGATAAGACTGGGGCCACTCGGACATCTGCTTCCTTACCACAACCCCGTCGAACTAGCCCATCGGGTGGCCTACCTAGACCACATGGCTGAGGGCCGCTATCAGTTGGGCGTGGGCATCAGTGCGCTGCCTACCGATCACGCTCTGTTTGGTATTGACACCAGCGCTGGCCGCAATCGCCGGATGACCTTTGAATCCATCGAAATGATGACCCAGCTGTGGCGGGATGGTGCCAGCGATTACCAAGGTGAATTCTGGTCTATGGGGTCCACTCAAAGTGAATTACCTGGTCTCGGCTACCACCTGTCGCCATACCAGTCGCCGCATCCGCCGATCGCCATTGCTGGCCTCACTCCAGGATCAGAGAATCACAAGCTCGCGGGCGAGAAGGGCTATATCCCTGTCAGTCTAGGGGTTGACCCTGATGCAGCCATTACCGCCAAGCACTGGGAGGCGGTAGAGGAGGGCGCGGCTCGCAGCGGCCGCACAGCAGATCGCGGCGAGTGGCGAATTATCCGTGATATTTACGTAGCACCCAGCGACGCCGAGGCGCGGGAACTGGCCATCGGCGGGATTATGGGCCGCTGCTGGCGGGAGTTCCTGTTGCCGACCTACCTAGGACTGGGGCTTGGCCCCCTCATGAAGCTGGATCCCTCCATGCCGGATGAGGCGGTCGACCTCGAGTACCTGGCAGACAACCTCTGGCTGGTTGGCTCACCGGAAACCGTCGCCGATCGCATTATGGAACTCCAGGCTCAGACCGGCGGCTTCGGCCACCTGACCATGGTGTCATACGACGCCTCTGATGAGCGTGAAACCTGGGATAGGAGCCTGCAACTACTGGTTAACGAAGTGCTTCCCAATTGCCAGTCGCAGTTAGCCAACACTAAGCTGAAGTCAGGAGTTGCATCGTGAGTTATGTCGCACTGGTCACCGACCAATACGATGAGATGAGACATTTTTACGGCGAAAAGCTGGGATTTCCCGTGGTCGAGGAGTGGGATCGTGACAATGCCCGCGGCGTACGCTTCGATATCGGTGGTATGCGGTTGGAGCTGTTGGACAATAAGCGTGAACGTCGCCAGTTGACACTGGACCAGTCCTCCGACCGATTTCACGTTGTCGTGGAGGTCGATGACGTGGATGCGGCCTGGCAGAAACTGGATATTGACGCGCCGGCACCGGCGACCGTATCGTGGGGTGCCCGCCTCTTTCAGCTGCGGGATCCCGATGACGTACCTGTCACATACCTGCAGTGGGTGGAGACCGACATCAGTGTCCCCGGATCTATTCGTGGCAAGGTCAGCAGCGGGGCCGAGAAAGGCCAGTACTTTACCCAGCTCGACTGGGCCCGCGAACAATTCGTTGAAAAGCTCGGAATTGACCCGTTTCCCGGCACCCTCAATCTGGTTCTCGAAGACCCCGACTCGCAAGTGACTTGGACAGCGTTGCGCGGCACCTCGGGTATCCGGATCGACAACTCGGGTGGCTGTGAGGCTCGCTGCTATCGGGTCCGTATTGCGGGCCGGGTCGATGGCGCGATCGTACTGCCGGAGGTTGGGCGTTACCCGCAGAACCAGATCGAAGTCATTGCGCCGATCGGACTACGTAGCGAACTCGGAATAACAGATGGCGAGGATATCGCCCTCGAGATTACACAGGCTGTAACAGGAGGTACTGCGGGATGAAGCGACTGATCATTGGGATTTCAGGGGCCAGTGGAGTTATTTACGGTATACGCATGCTGGAAATGCTGCAAGCCGTGGGAGACGTGGAAACGCACCTCGTGATGAGCCGTTTCGGACGCATGAATATCGATATCGAAACGGATTACACCGCGGACTATGTCGAGAGCCTCGCCGACGTTGTGCATGGCTACGGCAATCAGGCCGCAACCATTTCCAGCGGTTCTTTCCGTACTGCTGGCATGGTGATTGCGCCTTGCTCGATGAATACCCTGTCCGGGATCGCAAACTCGGCGGCCACTAACCTGCTGGTAAGAGCGGCAGATGTAGTGTTGAAGGAGCGCCGCCCTCTGGTCCTGATGCCGAGGGAGGTGCCGCTGCACGTGGGTCACTGCAAGCTGCTCTACGAGGTGGCCCAGATGGGAGCAGTGATTGCCCCACCCATGCCGGCGTTCTACAACAAGCCGGCCACCATCGACGACCTTATTAATCACAGTGTCGGACGGGTTTTGGATCTGTTCGATATCGACACCGGCGCCGTCAGGCGTTGGGAGGGTGCGACCGCCCGCCCCGCTAAGGTGGAGGGAGAGACATCTATCAAAGTTTCCGACTTGAAAGAACACAAGTCGTCATAACCATTCAATCAGAAAATATTTGGAGTAAAGCATGGCTATCAATATCGACTACAACAGCATCCCCCGCAGCTATCGCGAATACCTTGAACAGATGGTGAAGGAGGGGGAATACCTCGCCATAGACGACGAGATTGACTGGGACCTCGAGATGGGGGCCATCTGCCGTCATGCGGACGAGACAATGTCGCCGTCGCCGATCTTCAACAAGGTCAAAGACAGCCCTGGATTTCGCGCCGCCGAATGGGGTTTCACCAAGAGCGGCACACTCGGACGGCCATGGTGCCGGGTGGCTCCCAACGTGGGCGCGCCAGCCGATTCCACGCTGATGGAAATCATGGCAGCCTACATTCACTCCGTGGAAAACAACCCGGTGTACCCGCCGAAAATTGTCGATAACAAAGATGCGCCCTGCAAGGAGAACAAGTGGGTAGGGGACGAAATCGACCTGTTCAAGCTTCCCGTGCCGCTTCAGCATGCGGGGGATGCCGAACGTATGTTGCAATCTGCCGGGGTTAATACATGCCAGACCCCCGATGGCTCGTGGACCAACTGGTCTATCAACCGCGCCGCCGTGATTGACAAGAACACCATGGCGGGTTTCTGGATACCGACGAGCCAGCACAACGGTATGATCTGGAAGCAGTGGGCCGATAAGGGTGAGGACATGCCCTTCGCTATCGCCTTTGGCGTGCCACCTGTTTGTGCTTGGCAGAGTGCAAGCCGCGTTCCTGATGGCGTGAATGAGTTAGATGTCGCCAGCCAGATGCTCAACGCGCCTATCGAAATGGTCAAGTGTGAGACCAACGACCTGATGGTTCCCGCTACGGCCGAAATCGTTATTGAGGGCTTCGTATCGGTTTCTGAAACGCTCATGGAAGGACCATACGGCGAACACGCGGGCTATCACTTCGACGATAAGAGGCTTCCTAAGCCGCGGCAAGACATCACCTGCGTAACGTTCAGAAATAATGCAATTCTTCCGACCGCCGTTCCTGCAGTGACGCCTAACAGTACGGTGATAGGCATCGCTGTTTGTAACAGTGGCGACGTGATGATCAGTCTCAAGAAGGCGGGCTTCCCGGTCATCGACGGTCTCGCGACTATCGAATCCTCAGGCAGCTGGTTTGTGCTCCGCGTCAAGAACAACTGGGCTGAGCTTACTGGCTGGACCCTCGACGAGTTCATGAACAAGCTCGGCAAGCACATTTGGTGGGATCATATCGGCGGTTGCTTTACTAAGGTGCTAGTGGTTGGCGAGGATATCGACCCCGAAGATCCACTGGCCGTGACCTATGCTTTCGCTGGTCGTAACCACCCGAGGAAGGGCGTCTGGTACTTTGACGATTCACCGTACTTCGGCGTTGGGACCGAGGCTTATCACAGCAAGGAAGACTACATGGGTCGGGTTGGCATCGAGGGGCAGGAGGTTCAAAGCGACTCAGGCATAGCTATCTACAGCTGTATCGGTCTCCAGGAGCATGTTTGTCAACCCAGGCCGGGGATTCTGACCTTCAAACGGTCCTGGCCAAAGGATGTGCAGGACAAGGTAGTGGCCAACTGGGACAAGTGGGGGTTCCGCACGCCCGATCCTGTGTTGCAAAAACACGCCTCGCAAAGTACACCGTGGGTCTATTTCACCAAGAGCGGTGAGGGTGAAAGCAAGAAGCGCAGTGGTGACAAATAAGAGTTGAAAATGATCGAACTTCAACTAGTGGAATACTTACTCAAACCAGGAAGATCGTGTTTTTTGTGATCGTTGCCGATGAGGCTCTTCCCGGTGAATCAACCATACAAAGTGTCGTCGTTTGTACTATCACGCTGTGCATCGTCGCACACGGTGTAACAGCCAATCTTTGGGCGAATAGGATGGCAAGTAGCCAGTCCACCACGAGTACCTAGGGTTAGAGCGGGCTTTGGGGTGAGACCGTCGGGGATTTGCCCGAGATATCAACTAGCTGCCTTTTGCCATCACCGTCGCTCCGGTGGCAGTTCAACCTCTTCAGGGTTAGCCAAACGG
>JBALWS010000201.1:0-4956 GCA_036960405.1 Halopseudomonas sp.
GGACTTCCTGCCTAAGGTAAAGGTTGAAGCCGCTGTCAGCGATGAGCTAGTCGATAGCGCTATCGAAGCGATCACCAGCTCGGCCAATACCGGTAAGATCGGCGATGGAAAAATCTTCGTGACCGATCTCTGCCAAGCCATTCGTATTCGCACCGGCGAGACCGATAACGATGCGTTGTGATCGCCTCACATCAAAGCCCTTTACCGACCCAGCACTCTCAACACGGGAACCCAGCATGCTAAAACGACTCGCCACTGTCGGCCTATTACTCTCTCCGAGTATCGCCATGGCAGATGAACTTAACCAGGCCAATACGGCCTGGATACTCACTACCACCGCACTCGTCCTCTTCATGACCCTACCCGGTCTGGCACTCTTTTATGGCGGCTTGGTACGCTCCAAGAACGTACTCTCGGTACTGATGCAATGCTTTGCTATCGCGGGTGCGGCCTCCATCATCTGGATGCTAGTGGGATACAGTCTGGCCTTCGGCGAAGGCAATGCCTGGATCGGCGATTTCAGTAAAGTGATGATGGCTGGAATCGGCAAAGATAGCCTGATGGGCGATATCCCCGAGCCTCTGTTCATGCTGTTCCAAATGACCTTCGCGATCATCACCCCAGCGCTGATCATCGGTGGCTTCGCGGAGCGGATGAAATTCAGCGCCATGCTTATATTTAGCTGCACTTGGCTGATTCTGGTATATGCCCCGGTGACGCACTGGGTTTGGGGTGGCGGCTGGCTGCAACAGATGGGGCTTTACGACTTTGCAGGGGGTACCGTCGTTCACATCACCGCAGGTGTCGCCGCGCTGGTTGCTGCGATCGTCATCGGACCACGCAAAGGCTTCCCGCAGGTGGCAATGCCTCCGCATAACCTGACCATGACCGTTACCGGTGCAGGCATGCTATGGGTCGGCTGGTACGGCTTCAACGGCGGTAGCGCTTTAGCCGCTAACGGCGATGCGGCGATGGCGATGTTGGTTACTCATATTTCAGCCGCCGCCGGAGTGCTGGTTTGGTCCTTTATCGAATGGATCAAGTTCGGCAAGCCAAGCGTACTGGGTGCGGTCACAGGGATGGTAGCAGGCTTGGGCACCATTACTCCCGCCTCCGGTTTTGTCGGCCCCGGCGGGGCACTAATTATTGGTATCCTGGCGGGCGGAGTCTGCTTTGTGGCTACTCAGTACATCAAGCGCACCCTGAAAATCGATGACTCACTCGACGTTATGCCGGTACACGGGGTGGGCGGTATTCTGGGTGTCTTCATGGCAGGTATTCTATCGAGCACTAGCTTGGGTGTATTCAGCGGCTACGGTTATGCCGACGGCATCGAAACCATGGGTGGCCAAGTATCGGTTCAACTGATCGGCATCGTCTCCACCTTTGTTTATACCGCCGTGGTCACCTGGATCATCCTCAAGCTTGTTGGTGCAATGGTTGGTTTACGAGTGAGTGAAGAGATTGAGATCCAGGGGCTCGATACCGCCGAACACGAAGAGACAGGTTATAACATCTAACCTGCGACCATGGGCCCCGTCTAGCAATGTGATGGACGGGGTCGGCAAGCACTAGGACGGCGTCTTACCCCGGAACCAACGTTTACAGGTTGTTTTCGACCCATAAAAAAATAGGGACGCAGTTCAGCGTCCCTATTTTTCTTTGCGGCCCAAGTCAGGGCCTGCTATGGGGGACTTAGCGGTCCCCAGCACCAAACATATGGTGCTTATTAAAACGGGTCAAAACCCGTCTAAGCTCTCTAGCATGCTGCTGATTTCCGCAGCTCTGTGCATGCCGGATGTCATCCACGATCATGTAACGCATGCGCTTTACACCGCCGTCAGAATGTAACAAATAATCACACTCTGCCAAGGCCGGAAGCCGTTGTGAATGTTCATACTCTGCTACAGCGTCCACCTCATCCTGAGTGATACCGCTGACTTCTAGGCAGTCCTCGTAAGTTAGCATGATGACATACTCCCCTTACCAATCCATTGTCGGAGCCTCTTTCCGAGACTCTCATTAACGTCCTTCTGTTTATAGGATAGGCCTAAACGGCGGCACAATCAGCTGAACATTTTTCAACCTATATTTGCCACCCTGTACTGGATTTCAATTACTGCCAAAGTTGCTTTATAAAATTCAAGTACGCTTTTTGAACGGTGCCAAGCCGTCACCCAAGGAGCGATCACTAGTCGGTTTTGCACTCGGAGCACGCCGCTTACCAACCTGCTTCTGATCACGATGGCGCAGTTTGGTTTTCTTGACCGATTCGGTATCGGACTTGGCCGATTTATTCTTCCCTACCGCTTTGCGTTTACTAGCCGCCTTACCCGAAGATTTTAGCTTGACCGGTCCCTTATATTTACCTTCAAAGCCCGGCACGGCTCGATGCTCAAACTGAATTCTTAAATAACGCTCAATACTCGACATCAGGTTCCATTCCGATGCGGCGATCAGGCTGATCGCCAAACCTGATTCGCCCGCCCTACCGGTACGACCTATACGGTGTACATGGTCGTCACCACTACGCGGCATGTCGAAGTTGATCACCAGATCGACACCCGCGATGTCCAACCCGCGCGCCGCAACATCGGTCGCCACCAAGATCGATATCTGATCGCGACGCATCAGGTCCATCACCTTGTTGCGATCATCCTGCGCCATATCGCCATGCAACACCGCCGCTCGGAATTTGTGGTAGCGGATCAACCCGCCAAGCCGGTCCGCCTGGACCTTAGTGTTGCTAAACACTATCGCCTTGTTATAGGTCTCTAGCTCTAGTAGCCGAAACAGCAGCTTCTCTTTGTGACCCACATCGTCGGCCAGTACAATCTGCTGACGAATCGAAGCATGCTGATCGCGCGCCCCACTGAGCAGTAACTGCTGCGGCTCACGCAACACTTTCTTGGTAACCGTCATCAAACCGCGTGTTTTCAAGGTGGCTGATAACAATAGCGTTTGCCGCTCTGCCCGACACGCATCGGCGATGCTGATCACGTCTTCACTAAAGCCCATATCTAGCATCCGGTCGGCTTCGTCGAGCACCAGCACCTCAAGATCGCTGAGATCAATATTATTATGACCGATGTGTTCTAGCAGTCGCCCAGGCGTGGCGATGATCAGCTCAGGGTTTCTACGAATCAACGAGCGTTGATATTTAAAGTCGTCACCGCCGGTAATCAAACCCGCCTTCAACTGGCTAAAGGCGCTAAGCAGTGTGAAGTGCTTAAACACCTGCCTCGCCAGCTCACGAGTCGGTAGCAACACCAACCCCCGGGTCGCACTTTTAGGTGCATCTGTTTCCAAAAATCGATGTAGCATAGGTAGAAGGTAAGCCGCGGTCTTGCCACTCCCCGTTTCGGCACTGATCAACAGATCCTTGCCCTCCAACGCCAACGGAATCCCCTGTTGCTGCACCTCTGTGGGCTGATCAAGGCCCATTTTTTCCAAGCCCTTTTGCAGACAACTATGTAATGGCAGTTCTGAAAACACGGAATTCCCTCGGCTAACGAGCACTAATCACAATAGAGAAAGGGTGCAGATCAAACTACTGCACGAAGATGGCGGCTATTGTACTCTGTTCGCGCTAATCTGTTCAGACAAAACCGCGCACTAAGAGGAAGTTCACTATGCAGATCTGGGTCGATGCCGATGCCTGTCCACGTGTTATCCGTGACATCCTATTCCGCGCTGCGCAGCGGGCCGAAGTTCACACAACCCTAGTTGCCAACCAACTGATCCAGACACCGCCATCACCCTGGCTCCACGCCACTCGCGTCGAATCGGGGTTCGACATCGCCGATAACTACATCGTTCAAAAAGTCGAGGCCGATGACCTCGTGATTACCGCCGACATCCCGCTAGCCTCCGAAGTCATCGATAAAGGTGGACTGGCCTTAAACCCTCGTGGCGAACTGTATACACCAGAGAGTATCCGCCAACGCCTCAACATGCGCGATTTTATGGAAACCCTACGCGCCAGCGGCGTGCAAACCGGCGGACCCGCTACCCTGTCCCACGGTGACCGACAAACCTTTGCCAACCAACTGGATAAATTATTGGCGCAACGAGCCAAATAACTACGTATAGAGTTTGTTACTTAAAGTTACAGATAAGTACTCCAATACACGGCAATTAATGCGCTGCACCGGAGACCCAAAGTGAAGGATAAGCAATGTCAAACCACTACCCCTTAATCCTTGTAGCACTACATCAGGCGAATACGATATAGTCATATAGATCACAAGGTTAAAACCTAAAAGGTTCCCGTTTCTTAAAGGGCCTAAATTATCGTAAAGCTAAAGAAATGGAGACAGTCAAATGAGCGATCAGAACAATGACGTAGCCCAGGTAATGAACATCGACAATCAGGATTGGTTCCTTCAATCACTGATTAACATCGTTAATACCGAAGAGATGTCGTTCGGTATTACGCTTAATGTTGGCGGTATGTTGGTATCCGGTACATTAATTGGCGGCCAGCACTACTTTGAAGGCTTCGGCAGTGATTTTGCTGGCGGGGAAGAGTCGGCAGAAAACCTAAAAAAAGCTTTTGCCAAATACAGCAACATCTACACCCAAGAAAAGGATGATAAGCAGAAATCTCCAAGGTATATCCATTTACAGGATGCACAATTTTTCAACACCAGCGGCACCCCAATCCCGAGCAACAAAGGTGTTTGGTGGCGTGGACGCGTTTCTGAAGTCAGCGGATTTATGCTGGGATCACTCAGTTCAGAACAAGCATAATCATTCATCTTCTCCACAGGGGCGCAATGCGCCCGTTTCAGCCCTTACGCAGACCTACACCGATATGAACCCCTACGTGCCTGGCTTATCCCCTCGGTGCCGTCGTTTAACCATGCCTGAATATAGCTGAGCTCTCGAGGCTCAAATCGCAGGCATAAAAAAAGGGCCACCCAACGGGTAGCCCTTTCTTCATAATAGGCGCTT
>JBALWS010000202.1:0-4875 GCA_036960405.1 Halopseudomonas sp.
GCAGCCAACCACTTCATGAAATTTTGCATGGATTGGAGTCGTGGAAGAGTCAGTAACGATGGCCGCTAAGTCGATATCAAAGACATTGTAGGGGCATCCGAAAAAGGGCCAGCTTTGATCCCAAACTGGCCCTTTTTGCTTAAGGTTGCTGTCTTGTCGCTGCGACTACGATTTCTCGAATACAAACATTTTGGGGCTGGTGGTAGGCAAACAGGGTTGAGTTTGCGATGTCTTCGGGCTTGATCGCTCCGCCCATACCTTCTTTCCAGTCTTGGTAGCCATCGACGATTTCCTGAGATGTGGTATGCGACAACAACTCTGTTTCGACGGCGCCTGGAGCGATGGTAATGACACGTACTCCCGCGTCAGCCACTTCTTCTCGCAGGTTCTCGCTAATGGCGTGAACCGCGAATTTAGTACCACAGTAAGCGGCATGATTCGGGAAAGTCTTACGACCCGCAATGGAGCTGATATTGATTATTGTGCCTCCCTGTCGGGCTTTCATTGCGGGTAGTACGGCATGCACGCCATTCAGTACGCCCATAACATTGACGTCATACATACGCTGCCATTCTTCGGGTTTCTGACTGTCCAACTGACCTAGCAGCATGCAGCCTGCATTATTGATCAGGCAGTCTGCGGGACCATAAAGCGCCTCTGCATCCCGAACGGCTTCGTTCAAAGCCTTGCGATCACAGACATCGACCTTCCGGCATAGAGTGTCCGGTAGCTTCATCGCTTCTAGCTGCTCGATACGCCTTGCTAGCATCAGTAAGGGGTGGCCTGCTGCGCTGAATGCTTGTGCGAGGGCGGCGCCGATGCCGGAACTGGCTCCGGTGATTACGATCAGTGGCTTTGACATGGTTTTCTCCATACTGGTAATGAATAAGTGACTGCCTGCTGCAATGCTTGTATGAGCTATTGTACGGAGGTAATTGTTTTGATAAATATGACCAATCTGAAAACACTGTGTAATTTATATGAACAATCAGTATTGGAATGGTATTCACTCTTTCCTGGCCGTTTCCGAGTACGGCAGTTTTACCGCAGCGGCCGATGCCATAGGGGTTTCAAAATCTAGTTTGAGCCAGCATGTATCGGCACTAGAGAAGTCGCTTGGGGTGCAGCTACTCTATCGGACCACCCGGACTTTAAGGTTGACCGATGTGGGGCGCGGCTATCTCCAGAGGTGCCAGCAAGGTCTGGAGCAGCTCGATAGTGCCCGGGAGTGGGCTTCACAAGCAAACCAGTCTCTGCAGGGCAGGATTCTAATGAATGCCGTTGGTGGTTTGATTGGTGAAGAACTTATCGCCCCTTTGGTCATCGAGTTTCAGAGAAGCTACCCACAAGTCGATGTGGTTTTAGACTTTTCAAGTCAGCGGGTAGATCTAATGGGTGACCATTTTGATCTCGTTATGCGCATGGGAGACTTGCCGGACTCCAGTCTTGTAGCCCGGCGTTTACATACGATCACGACCCGCTATGTGGCTAGCCCAGAGTTTATTGAGCAACACGGTGAGGTCTCGCGCCCTCAAGATCTGATCGATCTTCCCGTGGTTTGCGGCAGCGTCAGCGAGTGGTTGTTCGCTCGCCAGCAAGAGCGTGTCAGTATTCATATCAACAAAGGGTTTAAAGTCGCCAATGGGCGGGTAATGTTGCAGGCCGCCAAGTCGGGCTTAGGTGTAGCGAGGCTGGCTGATGTTTATGTACAGAAGGACATTGCCAAGGGAACGCTCGTCGAAGTATTGCCTGATTGGAACCACACGACCACGTTGTCACTGGTTTGTCCTCCGGCTAGGTACCAGCTTCAGCGCGTCAAAGCGTTAATGGATTGGTTAGTTGAACGCTTTGAGTTTCGCTATATTGATGCGCTTGGGTAATGGCTGCTTTGTCGATGGGAGCTGTATTACATAACTCCGAAAATGAAGCCGCAGGAGCGCCTACTAGAAATAGTATACAGAATGTTGGCAGCCAAGCACCTCATGAAAATGCTGCATGATCTGGAGCAGTGGTAGAGTCTGTAACGATGACCGCTAAGTAGATGTTACCGACCAAAGGAGGCGAGGCCAGTATGGTCGCTTGCTGCGCCCAGGGTGTGTGAAAACACCAAACACAGTCAATTCAGGGGGTCATTCGACCCTTACCTGTATGGAGATCGTCGCTTACAACGCATTCTGTGAGGTCGATTTTTCAGATTTGAATTTCGCACGGCGTTTTCACACAGTCTGGCGCCCACAGCAGACTGTTAGCGACACCTAATTTAACTGCAAAAATAGTTCTGATTTCGACAGCGTTAGCGGTTTATGGAATACGTCCAACGGGCTAGTCGTCCCAGCAAAATTCTGGCCCAGTACATGGGTGTATATCACCGGTCCATCCGGATCGTTTAATAGGAAGCCGCATAGATACAGGCATCGATCGACAGATTCAGCAAAATTCTGCATAACCATACGTAGCAGCTAATATACATAGTGGGTGTATATGAATGACGATTTAGGACCTTGAGTGGTTAGCCAAGGCCGTCATTTAAATTGAGAAGGATCTTAGGATGAAGAGCCCGGTATGGAGATCGAAAACACTGTTGATGGTTTTGTTTGTTGCCGTCGGTGCGGTGCTGTACCTGTTGACGCAGATAGGGCAACCGGAGCTCCCTGTCGGCATCGCCTTGGGGAACGGTCGCACCGAAGCCACAGAGGTCGATATCAGCACAAAATTCGGCGGGCGACTTGAACAGATCTGGGTCAAAGAAGGCGACAGGGTCGAGATCGATCAGGCGCTTGTCAGGTTCGACAGCCAAGAACTGGCGGCCCAATTGCGACGAGCACAAGCGGAGGTACGCCGCACCGAACAGGAGAGGCTCTTCGCTAGGGCGGTAATTGCCCAGCGGAAGAGTGAACTCGCGCTTTCCGCAAGAGATCTGGAACGCTCGAAAGGGTTATACGAAAACGACAATATAGCTCTTGAACAACTGCAGCGTAATGAAACCGCCGTGGAGACCGCCAGGGCGACCCTGGCGGCGGCCCGAGCCCAGCTAGCCAATGCTGCAGCGGCCATCGAAGCGGCTATCGCCACCACCGAACTGATCAAAACCCAACTGGACGACAGCGTACTCAGGGCACCGATCAACGGCAGAGTACTGTACCGCCTCGCCGAGCCCGGTGAAGTCTTGCCAGGCGGGGGCAAGGTGCTCACCGTACTGGATCCTACGGATATCTATATGACCCTCTTTCTGCCCACCCAGGAGGTGGTCAGGGTGGCGATTGGCGCCGAGGCCCTTGTGGTACTCGACGGCATAGAGGAGGTCATTATTCCTGCCAAGGTCTCCTTTGTCGCCCCTCGGGCCCAGTTCACACCCAAAGAGGTCGAGACGCGCACCGAGCGAGAGAAGCTGATGTTTCGCCTCAAGGTCCAGCTCGACGCCGCATTCCTGGAGACACATGCCGCCTTCGCCAAGCCCGGGATCCCTGGTGTGGCGTACATTCGTCTGGATGCGAACGCCGCCTGGCCCGTGTCGCTGCAGTCGGTGGAGCGTGCTCAATGATCGGGCTGTTGAACACAGCGAGGGCTTGAGCGGTGGACCCTGTCGCTAGGCTCAAAGGCCTCAGCCATCGCTACAAAGAATCCGTAGCACTGGACGCTATCGATCTCGACATCCCTGCCGGCTGCATGGTCGGCCTGATCGGCCCCGATGGTGTGGGCAAGTCGAGCTTGCTGGGGCTCATGGCCGGGGTTCGCAAGATCCAAGTGGGCAGCGTAGAGGTACTGGGTAGCGACATGCAGCGGACCTCTTCCCGTCAAGCCATCTGCCCCCGGATTGCCTACATGCCCCAAGGACTGGGGCATAACCTTTATATGACGCTATCGGTGTTCGAGAACATCGACTTTTTCGGTCGCCTATTTGGCCAGTCCCGCGACGAGCGGCTAAGGCGGATCAAGGCGCTGCTGGATAGCACGGGCCTGACCCCTTTTGCCAGTCGTCCAGCCGGAAAACTCTCCGGGGGCATGAAACAGAAACTGGGCTTGTGCTGCGCGCTGATCCACGATCCGCAGCTGCTGATTCTGGATGAGCCCACCACCGGTGTCGATCCCTTGTCACGGCGTCAGTTCTGGGAGCTGATCGAAACAATTCGCCGCCGCCGTCCAGGTATGAGCGTGGTTGTGGCAACCGCCTATATGGACGAGGCTGAGCGCTTTGATTGGTTGGTGGCGATGGATGCAGGCCGGTTGCTGGCCCAGGGCAGCCCGGCGGAGTTGAAAGCCCGCACCGGCGCTGCCAACCTGGAGATGGCTTTTATTCAATTGCTACCCGCGCACAAACGCTGTGGCTACCAAACACTGCACATCCCTCCGCATCAGACCCGCCAGGCCTTACCGGCAATAGAGGCCCAGGGACTCACCCGCCGATTTGGTGATTTTATCGCCGTTAACCGAGTGAGCTTTACGATCGAGGCGGGGGAGATCTTTGGTTTTCTCGGTTCCAACGGCTGCGGCAAGACCACCACCATGAAGATGCTCACCGGATTGTTGCCCAGTTCCGAGGGGGAAGCACGGCTGTTCGGTCGTCCTATTGATGCTCGTGACATCGAGCTTAGAAAGCGGGTCGGTTACATGTCCCAGGCGTTCTCGCTTTACAGCGAGCTGTCGGTGCGCCAGAACCTGATGTTGCATGCACGTATCTTTCAGCTGCCCAGGACGCGGATTAAGGCGCGGGTGGCGGAGATGATCGAACGCTTCAGCCTGGGCGAGGCGATTGATACGCTGGCGGACAGCCTACCTTTGGGCTTGCGCCAACGGCTGTCGCTGGCGGTGGCGGTGATCCACGCCCCGGAGATGCTGATCCTCGATGAGCCCACCTCGGGCGTGGACCCGGTTGCC
>JBALWS010000203.1:0-4853 GCA_036960405.1 Halopseudomonas sp.
CGTGCCGGTGAAACCAGGAGTCTTGTCGCGGATCTGTTCGACCTCTTTCAGGATCGATCGCTCCGAACGGTTTTGAATGATGCGCCCTTCGTGTTCGGTGATCGAGCAGAAGGTACAGCCGCCGAAGCAACCCCGCATGATATTGACCGAGAAGCGGATCATCTCGTAAGCCGGTATCTTGGCATCACCATAACGAGGATGGGGTAAACGGTTATACGGCAGGTCGAACACAGCATCCAATTCGTGCGTCTGCAACGGTATCGGCGGCGGGTTAACCCATAGCTCTCGATTACCGTGGCGCTGAACCAACGTTCGGGCGTTTCCGGGATTGGTCTCTAGATGCATCACCCGTGAAGCGTGGGCGTACATAACCGGCTCGCTACTGACCTGCTCGTAAGACGGCAACCGGATATAGGTTTTATCCCGCCGCGCTTTAGGATCGATCAAGCGGACCGGTTGTGGCGCAGGATCAGCGCTTTCCTCGGTATTGGACGTTTGCGACACGCAGTCGGATTGCTCCTGATACGGACTAACCGGCGGCATCAATCGACCAGGCTGGTCGATATCGCTGGAATCGATCGATGACCAACCTTCTGGTAACTGCGATCGCATCACCGCGGTTCCGCGGATATCGTGCAACTCATTGACCGGCTCACCGGCACTCAGCCGTTTGGCTACTTCCAGCAGGGCACGCTCGGCGTTGCCGTACAGCAAGATATCGCCTTTGGCGTCCTGGATCACCGAGCGGCGCACGGTATCCGACCAGTAATCGTAATGGGCGATCCGACGTAAACTGGCCTCGATCCCCCCCAACACCAACGGCACCCCTTTGAACGCCTCTCGGCATCGTTGGGCATAGGCCACCACCGCCCGATCAGGCCGTTTGCCGCCCTCACCGCCTGCGGTATAAGCATCATCATGGCGCAGCCGACGCTCTGCGGTATAACGGTTGATCATCGAATCCATGTTGCCAGCGGTGACGCCGAAGAACAGCTTAGGCCGACCAAGCTGCATGAAATCGTCTTTACTCTTCCAATCCGGCTGGGAGATGATGCCAACCCGATATCCGGCTCGTTCTAAGGTCCGGCCGATGACCGCCATACCGAAGCTAGGGTGGTCCACATAAGCGTCGCCGGTGACCAGCACCACATCACAAGCATCCCAGCCCAACTGTTCCATCTCCTTGCGAGACATCGGCAGCACAGGCGCGGCGGGTAATGGTTTTTTAAACGAATCGGTCAACAGGGCACAAGCAGCGGACATGATGGGAACATCTGAAATAAATGAGGCTAAATTATAACTGAAATCATTACCCGACAGATATAGTAGGTTTCTAGCTTCTCCACCCTGTTTTTTTGTAGACCCACTAACTCAGATCAACACGAGTAGAGATAGCACCGAGCTACTGCCATTAACTACCTTTGATAGTAACGATTGATCACGGCAAACGTCAGGTTTAAGCCAGCTCGTCATTCAAAGTGTCAGGTAAAGCCATGATCGATAAACTATTTCTGCAATCTCACGCGTTGTTCGGCGGTATCAGCGATGAACAGATCGACCAGGTCATGGTGCATCTACAACAGCAACAATATCAGCCTGGCAGCTACCTGTTTCATCAGGACGAAACCGGAGACCAGTTGTATTTGATCACTCAAGGTTCGGTCGAGGTGCTTAACGATGCTGACCTGCAGGATCCGGTCAGACTTGCCGTTCGTAGTATCGGGGATAGTGTCGGAGAGATGGCATTGATCGACGTGCAAAACCGTTCGGCTTCGGTACGGGCACTCGAACCGGTAACAGCCCTGTCGCTGTCCAATGACGCGCTGGGTCAGATATACCAAACCAACCCGCTGCTATTCACCCAAATCATCATCAACATTGCCAGGGAGATCAGTCGAAGACTGCGCAGCATGGATGCCTTGCTCAGTTGCGCGCTGTATCAATCGTCCAAATGCTGCGATCCCAACCAGGCCAAAAACCCAGCCGCAGTTAAGGGTTCAGAGAAGTAATAACCCTGTAGTAGATCGCACCCCAATGCCTGTAGAAAAGTCGCTTGCTCGCTGGTCTCGACCCCCTCTGCGACGAGTTGCAAATCCAAACTCTGCGCCATAGCGACGATCGCTTTAACCAGTTTGGCGCTGCCGCGGTTAGCCGGAATATCACAGACAAAACTGCGATCAATCTTAAGGGTGTTAAACGGAAAGTACTGCAGGTAACTCAACGATGAATAACCGGTACCAAAATCATCGATCGAGAGCTTTACCCCTAACCGGCTGAGCTGATCCAGACGACTCGCAGCTTGGTCTCGATTTTCGACCAAGACCCCTTCGGTTACCTCTAACTCAAGACAATCAGCAGGCAATTGATACTTATCCAATACGGCTATAACACTATCGACAAAGTCGGGGTGGCAGAGTTGCCGCGGAGAGACATTGACCGCAACAAAGCGAGGCGCTTTAGCTAGTTTCAACCATCGGCTAACTTGCGCGCACGCCTGGTCTAGACACCAGCCACCGATCCGATCGATCATACCGATCGACTCGGCCAGCGAGACGAACTGCTCCGGCGCCACCTGCCCAAGGCTAGGACTATCCCAGCGCATCACCGCCTCAGCACCGCGAACATGGCCATCAAGATCAACCAAGGGTTGATAGTGGACAGCAAGCTCACCACGCTCCAGAGCAAAGCGAAATTCAGACTCCAGGTGCTGACGTTGCTGCGCTTGCTGTTCCAGCTTGGGAGCAAACTGCGAGATTCTGTCGCGCCCCTGTTTTTTGGCACGGTATAGCGCGGTATCGGCATGCTTGAATAGCTGCACCGGATCGCGACCATCATCGGGGAACACGGCTATACCGATGCTCAACCCAACAAAGATAGTATTCCCCTCAACGCTAAACAGTTTTGAAAAATCGTCCCGGATAGCTAATGCCAGATCAGCCACGCTATCTTTGTCTGGCTGACTGGCGGCAAGCAGGACAAACTGATCCCCCCCCAAACGGCAGAGATGATCGTTGGGCTGCAGACGTTGCTTAAGCCGCTCGGCAACCGCGATCAGGAGCTGATCGGCGGTGCTATGCCCCAGGCTTTCATTAAACTGTTTAAACCGATAGATATCGATACTGAGCAAGCCGATTCGCGGCTCTGATTCGCCCGATTGTAATATCTGCTGACATAACAATTCGTAGACTTGGACCCGGGTTGGCAACCCAGTCAGCGCATCGATACCAGTATGAGGGTACAACCACTGCTCATATTCGAGCCGCTCGACCAGATCTTCCATCAACATCAAACTATGCGGGCACTTTTTCGGCCCATTGAACAAGGACACATGGACCCGTTGCCATTTGGGTTTGCCGTTACGATGCCGATTACAAAGTTCACCACTCCAGCTTCCACTGCGACACAAGGCCCCATTCAAAGATTGGTATACCTGCGCTGGCGTTAGCTCCGAGCGTAACCGATCACTACTGTGCCCGATCAACTCGCCCGAGGTATAACCACTACTGCGACAGCAGGCGGCATTAACATAACGAACAATCCCCTCACTATCGGCCACCAATACCGATAAAGGGGATAGATCAAACAAGGTCTGCAGCTGGTCAAGTCCCAGACTACGCCCGGTCAAGAGGATGGATTGGTCTATTGAAGTGAGTGTCAGCATGGCCCTACTTGGTCAAAAAAATCACCGATAACAATGGCAACTCGGCTCGGGGGTTATTTCGCTAGTATAATAGTCAGGTCAACTCGATAACGCATTCGATCAGCATAAATAGCCAGCCAATTAAAACTAGATGTAGATTACAGTTGCACTCGACCGCACCACTCTTCTAAAGTAGCTGGGTGTTCAAGACGTTAGAGAGCTACGGCTATGTCAAACTACCCAACATTAACCGAGATGGGCGTTCAGTCCGTCGAAGATATCGTCAAATACAGTCTGCGCCAGGAGGGCGAAACCGACGTTCTGAAAGTTTATTTTCGGCGTGAAAAAGGTTCACTGTTACCCAAGAGCAAGAAATTCAAATTTGGCCGTTCGCATAAAACCGTTCGCGTCGATAGCAGCCACGACAAGTATCACGAGCTAACCGAGATGTCTGCCTTCCTGATGAAAGCGGTCGATGAGTTACACGAACTGGTTCAGCATGAACACGATGTACACAACATCAAAGAACGGCTGCGCGATGATATCGACCACTTAGAAAAGGTGGTGATGAGCAAGCTCAATGATATTCGCCGTGATATCGAGAAAATCACATAACCCCACCCACCTCATTTTGAGGTTATAACCTACCGATCATTTTGCGCAGCTGGGCCAACTGCTGTTGCTGCCCGGCCTGCCCTGGCGCGTACAGCAGCGAGATAAGCAGTCGCTCAAGCTGCAGCAACTGCGATGTGCATTCGGGACGCTGTTGGCGTAACCGTTGCAAATAATTCTCCGGCGTTTCTCCAGCCATGATCGGCAATCCGCGACGCGCCATCTTCCGGCATAGCCGTTGATAACTTTTCATCCGCGGGTCTGTTCGGCGCCTCTTCCAGCCATCCCCCAGCAACCACAGTGATAGCGCAGCCATCACCAGCGCTATCGCCGATAACAGTAGTCCCCCCAGCCAGCGCCAATCAACCCGATCGAAGAAACGCGCCAACAGCCGACGCTGAGCTTTGGCGTCGTAGTTAACCACCAGCCGATGCCAGGCGAAATTGGCATAGTCCCAGCTCAATCGCAGCTGGCTCACCCAAGCCAGATGACGGTAGCGCAACGGAGAAAAAGGACTATTTTCAAGAAAACTGGCCTCGTCGGCCAACGCCTGCTCGATCCCTTGTTCGACCCGCTCTGGTGCAACATAAGCGGTCGGATC
>JBALWS010000204.1:0-4808 GCA_036960405.1 Halopseudomonas sp.
CCATGGGGACTCGGAAAATAGCTCCTGCACTGGCCGCCGGCTGCACCACCATTCTTAAACCGGCCTCCGAGACGCCATTGACGGCTTTGTTGTTGGCCCAGGTGCTTGAGGAAGCTGGTGTTCCAGCGGGGGTTGTCAATGTGATCCCTTCTAAGCGTTCTTCGGTGATTTCTGAAGCCTGTCTGAGCGACGATCGGGTTAAGAAAATTTCCTTTACCGGGTCCACCGAAGTGGGCCGTCTGTTGCTTGCTAAAGCAAGTGAGCGGGTGGTCAATTGCTCGATGGAACTGGGCGGAAACGCGCCCTTTATCGTATTGGATGATGCCGACATGAAGGTCGCGATCGACAGTGCCATGGTTGCCAAAATGCGTAACGCTGGCGAGTCATGCATCGGTGCGAATCGTTTCTACGTCCACTCTTCGCTGATCGCGGAGTTCTCCGAAAAGCTTGCCGGAGAGATGGGCGCGCTGAATGTCAACGATGGTCTAGCCGCCGGCAGTGATGTTGGCCCTCTCGTCAACGCCAGCACCATTGACAAGGTAGAGGCTCTGGTCGACCAGGCTGTTGCACTGGGTGCAAAGGTATTAACCGGTGGTAAGCGATTGGATCGTAAAGGCTATTTTTATCAACCCACAGTGATCACCCAGATTCCCGCAGAGGCCGACATCCTCCATCAGGAAATTTTTGGCCCAGTGGCACCGATTGTTCCTTTTGACGATATCGACCAGATGGTCGCAATGGCCAACGACACCGAGTTCGGCTTGGCAGCCTACGTGATAGGAGAAAATGTCGGTCGGGCTCTGTCGGTCGCCTCTCAGATCGATGCCGGCGTAATGGGTGTCAATCGCGGCTTTATTTCCGATCCTGCCGCCCCCTTTGGTGGTGTTAAGCAAAGTGGCATCGGGCGTGAAGGCGCGCAAGACGGCATGCATGAGTTTATCGAGAAAAAATATATCGCTGTTGAGTGGTAGATCTGTCCCTTCGCCTGGCGGGGCTGCCTCGTCAGGTGTTTATTTTATTTCGAAAGGCGTATTGATAACGGGCTTTGTAATCCCGGTGTTCTTAAGGCCTGTCCTAATTTTGAGAGGAGTTATGTAGATGCCTAAGGACAAGAAAATTTCACTGAATGTGGATTGGCTTGAGATAAGCGCCACCGCAGCGGATTGGAATAAGATCGGAAAATCTGAATGTCTCAAAATGTTGAGTCATATGCATTTGATCCGTGCCTTCGAAGAAGAGATGGTCGTCTTGGACAATCAGGGGCTTGTTCATGGGCCACTACATACTAGTGTCGGTCATGAAGGTGCCATGGTAGCAGCCATGTCAGTGCTGAAAAATGAAGATCTGGTTAACGGTTCACACCGGGGTCACCATCTATTCCTTTCCAAGTCGCTTAACTATTTACATGACGAAAACTTTGATCCAACGCGTGATGCGTTGCCCGAGAACGTGATCGAGCTGGTCTATCGAACCATGGCTGAAATCATGGGATTGAAGCCTGGTTATTCGGGTGGCCGAGGTGGATCGATGCATTTGCGCTGGGAAGAGGCGGGGGTGATTGGTACCAATGCCATTGTCGGTGGTGGCGTTCCCATTGCAGCAGGGGCAGCATGGTCGAAGAAAAGAGATGCCGAGCAGGGGATTGTGTTGACGGCATTTGGTGATGGCTCTTGCCATATCGGCAATGTGCTCGAGTCGTTAAACCTCGCCGCGCTTTATGATCTGCCGTTGTGCTTCTTCATTGAAAATAATGGCTACGCAGTCTCTACCACGTTGGAAGAACAAGCCCGTGAAACCCGGATGTCGTCCCGCGGTCTGGGCTTTGGAATCCCGTCATTCAGAGTGGATGGCATGGATCCAATCAGCGTACGCGTGGCCATGTCCCGGGTTGAGAAACTGTTACGCGAAGGCAAAGGGCCTGCTGTTCTCGAGGTCGATGTCTACCGTTATTACCACCACGGAGGTGGCATCAAAGGCAGTGCATTTGGTTATCGTGATAAAGAGGAAGAGGAAGAGAGGCGCAGCCGAGACCCCCTTGATCGCATGGAGTCAAAAATGCGCGAACTGGGCTGGGTGACCGAAGACGATATTCAGTTTATCAAGGACAGTTCTTCTAAAGTCGCCGAATCTGCCTCGGAAAAATTGACCTCAAATGGCGGTGGCAAGCGTCAGGTTGTTGCGTCTTTATGGCCTGACCCCAAGACCCGTGATGACGACTTAAGAGGCGATCTTTCAGAGTTTGACGGCATTAACTACGTCGAGGAAGCAACCTTCGATGGAAAGTTGGCACAGGTTAAATTTATCGAAGCGATTGCAAAAACCGCAGTCAGAAGATTTGAAACAGACGACCGCTATTTCGTAATCGGTGAAGACGTACACAAGCTCAAGGGCGGCACCAACGGCGCGACCAAAGGAATCCCAGAGCGCTGGCCTGATCGATGCGTTCCTGCGCCGATTGCTGAGCATGGTTTCGTCGGCCTGGCGGGTGGTGTTGCGATGGTCGGCAACTATCGTCCCATTGTTGAGTTGATGTATCCAGATTTCGGGCTGGTTGCTGCCGATCAGTTGTTCAATCAAATAGCCAAAGCCCGGCATATGTTTGGCGGAACTGTCACAGTACCGCTGGTTCTGCGCACTAAAATAGCGATCGGATCCGGCTATGGAACCCAACATTCGATGGACCCCGCCGGGCTGTTTGCTATGTGGCCGGGATGGCGAATTGTCGCACCGTCTACCCCCTTTGATTATGTGGGTCTGATGAACTCCGCACTGTTGTGTGATGACCCTGTTTTGGTCATCGAGACAGTTGATCTGTATTCGACTAAAGGCACTGGGCCGGTTGAAGATTTCGATTATTTTGTCGAACTGGGCAAAGCTAAAGTCGTTAAAAGCGGCACGAAATTCACCGTACTGACCTATCTGAATATGGTGAGCCAGGCAGTTAATGTCTGTGAAAAATTAGGCATTGATGCGGAAATTATCGATTTGCGTTCATTGGATCGTGACGGTTTGGACTGGGAAACCATCGGTGAAAGTGTTCGAAAGACCAATCAGGTGATTGTTCTTGAGCAGGGCAGTTTGACTAACTCCTATGGCGCGATGCTGGTTGATGAGGTGCAAAAGCGCTTGTTCGATTATCTGGACCATCCGGTAAGGCGCATCTATGGCGGTGAATCCTCTCCCAACGTTTCCAAAATTCTCGAAAGGGCAGCCTACGTTGGAGAGGAAGAGATAGCTGAAGGTTTCCAACAAGCCTTGATGGATATGGGGGAGGTATCAGAACAATCGTCCCCCAATAAACTGCGGTCAGCGTAAACCTGCCCTGGCCATTAACCGTCGGGCTAATTCATTCATCTTAAATGGATTGGCCTCTCCTTTGTGGCTCCCATAGTTTAAATGCCGGCTCTTTCGAGAATAGTCCTTGAGGAGTCTGCTGTGGACCTAATGTAATCCGGCTGTATTGCCAGTTTCTCCCCTAGGTTAATCAGCTGATTGGAGGTTTTATGAATAATACCAGTTCAGGTCTACCCGGATTGCGGGGCACCGATCATATTGGCTTTACGGTTCCCAATCTAGAACAGGCGGTTGAGTTTTTTGTCGATGTGATCGGTTGTGAGCCTTTTTACGATCTGGGTCCTTTTGATGACGGTGAATGGATGGAGAAAACACTTGGCGTCGACAAAAGAACGGTGATGAAGAAGCTGAAATTCCTGCGGTGCAAGAATGGTTCAAATTTTGAGTTGTTTGAATACTCTGCCCCTGATCAAAACACCGCTCAGCCAAAAAACAGTGATATAGGCGGCCACCACCTGGCGCTATACGTGGACGAATTTGATACGGCCTTGGATTACCTAAAAAAGAAAGGCATCGAAATCATGGGCGAGCCGACAGTCCGCACCGAAGGTCCCAGTGGTGGGCAAACCTGGGTTTATTTCAAAAGCCCTTGGGGAATGCAGTTGGAACTCGTCAGTTTTCCAGAGGGGAAACACTATGAGCGAGAGTACAGCAGTAAGTTGTGGCACCCAGCCTTTCCAGACCAATAAGGTCCGTTATCGGTGATGACTACCGACTAATTGATCGAAAATAAACAGTTTTAAAAGGAGATAGCCTCGTGCCAGTCGCAATCAAACTACCTGCCGTCACAGCCGATTTTGAAGCCGGAACCATTGGTTCATGGTGCAAGTCGGTCGGCGATAAGATCGAACAGGGTGACGTCATTTTCGAGGTCGAAACTGACAAAGCCGCGGTTGAAGTGGAAGCCGAGGAGAGCGGAGTCTTAGGAAAAATCCTCGTCCAAGAGGGAGAAGAGGACATAGAGGTTGATACGGTAGTTGGGCTGTTACTTGTCAATGGTGAGACCAGCGATGTGCTTGACGGTTTCGATGCTTCATCGGCGCCAGCAGAAGCTAAGAGCAACCCTACTGACGAAACGCCAGCCGCTGTTGTTGAAACGAATGTTGACAGTGACCAGGCAGCAGGAGATTTCCGTGCGTCAGTCGAAATTAAGCTACCTGCCGTCACAGCCGATTTTGAAGCCGGAATCATTGGTTCATGGCAAAAATCGGTCGGCGATAAGGTCGAACAGGGTGATGTCATTTTTGAAGTCGAAACAGATAAAGCCGTCGTTGAAGTGGAAGCCGAGGACAGCGGCGTCTTAGGACAAATTATCGTTGAAGATAGTGAGGATGAAATCGCCGTTGGTACGGTCGTCGGGCTGTTACTTGTCGACGGTGAGACCAGCGATGCTCGTGACGGTTTCAAAGCTTCATCGGTGCCAGCAGAAGAAGCCAAGAAGGCTGAGCCCAATC